>NZ_LR594672.1:600000-801539 GCF_901827185.1 Variovorax sp. PBL-E5
CGACGACCTGGCTGCCGAAGCGCTTCGCACTGCAGGCGGGGTCCATGCCCTGGTCGGCTGCGAGGACGTTGGCGCAGTTGCTGATAGGCGCGGCTTGCGCGAAGGCCTTGGGCATGGGCGCAGGCATGCCCGTGAACAGCAAGCTTGCCATCACGAGATAGGAGACGGAGCGCAGAAATGGCTTAAGCATTTTCAGCTTTCATTGAGACGTTACGCCGTCTAGCTACCGGCGGTTTAGACAGGCCGAACCGGCGTGGCTAAACCCTCGTTCCCTATACCGCGTACACCACAACCCGGCCTCACCTCAATGAAACGCCTGTTCATCATCCTTGCCGCGCTGCTTGTCGGCACAAGCAGCCTCGCGCAGACGCCGCGGGCGCGTCCTCTGACGTCCTCTCCCTTCAAGACCGTCCTGTACAGCAGCCAGGAGGTCAATATCAAGGGCGAGAGCGTGGCGCATGCTCGGGTTGCCCCGTTGGCGGTAGCGTCGGGGGGGCTCGCTGCCGACAGGCTTGTGACGGAGGTTTCAGGCTATGACGTCGGGACGCTCCCGAACATCCCGATTGGAAATCCGAGCACCCAGCAAGCAGCCCTGATGGCCGCAGAGATGTGGATGCAGATGAACCAGAACGCGTTCACAACGAAGGTGGGGCGGTACATCAAGAAGGAAGGCATCTCGAATGCTTTCTTCTCCTTTACCCAGGAATTCAACCTGGCCACGGCGACCGGTGTGCGCAAGAAGGCCATGGCCTGGAATGCAAACATCGACACCAGCGGCCGCGCTGTGTACGGCAGCCCCAAAATCATCGACAGCGACCCTGTCTTCATCCTTGCCCAATACACGCCCAAGACCATGGTGGATGGCCTCCCTCAGAGCTGGGCAAATAGCCCCCTCGCCGGGATGCTCTCATACGAAGTGCGCAACAAGAAGTGGGAGCCCATCACCAGCCGTGTCACGGTGGACACAGGCGGCGCCTATGACCAGGACCAGTCCGGCTCGGACAAGTTGGCTTGCCTGATGGACCACGGCTACTACCCGGGCATCTGCTACGGGCCGACGACTATCCGGCAGCTGCTCAACGATTATGGGGCAACGGCGGCCTTCGTCGACTACGTGCGCCAGCTCGAGCCGGTGTACGTAGAAGACGCGAACGGCGACATGGTCGCACAGGGCGCGATTTCCTATGACGCACGCATTGTCAGCTGCGGCTCGCTCAAGAACTCCGGCTTTTTCGGCTACGCGTTGAGCTTAACCGCCGAGCGGTACCTGGCTACGCCGTCCACCGGTCTGGTTCAGTACCAAGCGATTCAGCAGTTCCAAGGGAAGATGGCCTCTCCGACTGAGCCGTTCTCGAAGGAAATCCCTATCGGCGAGCTTCAAGGGCTTAGCCCCGATACGTACGTGATTTCACCGCATCCGGGCGACAACAGCCTGATGCGCCACGACAGCACGCCTAACATCCTGTACGTAGCGCCCCTGCGCTCGGACGCTGCAGGAAGCGGCAACTTCGACAACATTGCAGCCTCACCTGACATGGCGGTGAATCAAGTGTCGCAAGTCGGACCGGTGCGCGAGTTCTACATCGGCACGATTGGCGACAACTACTGGCCCTCGGGCGTCTACGACCGAGCTGTCGGGTTCACGACAGGCAACCCAAAAGCGACGGATGAATTCGCCATGATTGCCGAGGGCTTCGACGACTGGATGATGGTCAAGGTGAACGAGCACATCGTTTTCCTTGGGCCCGCCCCAGGCATGGAGACACTGGAGCTCAGCACGACGCCAGGGACCGGTCTCCCCGCTAGTGCCGGCTGCACCCTTGGTGCGACCGGGAAGTACGAGTGTGCAGGAGGGGCCATCGTCGACTCAACCCCCGCCAGCTGCTTCGGGGGCCGGTTGAATTGCCAGTGCCCCGAGGGGTACACCCTGGAAGAGCAAACCTGCGTGATTCGCGCGCCCCAGTCCTTCGACTATTGCGACGCTCAGATGTCCGGCGTAGGTGGCGATGCATCGAATCCGACCGTGGAAGGGTACACCTGTGGGCAGGGCTGCAGGCCCTTCATGGTCAAGTACCTGCACAACATCAACAACCTCAACCCCAACCCGTTAACAGGCACTGGCTGCGGGTACCCCGAACTCAACCAAAGCTGGTTCTTCAACGCTTATGTTGACCTTCGCCCCTTCCTGGTCGCGGGGTACAACACCCTCTCCTTCCGCGTCATCGTTGCCGGCAACGGGGAAGGCTGGATTCGCGTGCGTACCCAATCGTGCGCGATGGCAGACATCGCCCCGGGCGGTGAGCCTCCGCCGGTGCCGGCAAATGGGGGGAACGGCGGCGTTGGAAATACCGTAGGTGGCATCGTCAACGAGCCCGTGCTTCCAGGCCAGTGATGAGCTGCTAGCTCCTCTACATAGAGCCCGCTTCGGCGGGCTTTTTCTTTTAGCAGGGCGTGTCCCGGTTGCTAGACATGTCGTTACCCCTCCGATACGGGGCTCACCAGAAGGACAGGACACCATCACCATGACCAAGAAGACCACGGCCAAGGCCAAAAAGAGGACCGCATCCAGCAAGGCCGCTGCGGCGACTGGCACGGCAAAAAAGCCGGCCACGAAGAAGGCTCCTGCGGCCAAAAAGCCTGCTGTCAAGAAGGCTCCCGCCAAGCGGGCAACGCCGAAGAAGGCTGCTGCGAGTAAGTCTGCACCATCGGCCTCGGGGCTGTACCTTGGCAAGGAACTCTACAAGCAGACCATCGATGGCCTGCGCGCCCAAGGGCTGGACCAGCAGGACGCGGTGGACACCCTGCGCGTTGGCCTCCGCGAAGCGAATGGCCGGCCCGTCCCGGTCCAGCTGCGCGGCACCCACGCCTCGAACGAACCGAACATGCAGCTCGCTGCCTGATTCAAGAGCCTACCAACCTGGTAGGCTCTTTTTTGGGGGCTGCGGGCCGTTCGTGTCTAGACGGGCAATAGAACCCCAAGGAAATTGCATGACGATTCACTTTGACATCCCCGCCGAGCTCGCCTGGCTAACTGCCCCAGCCCCTCATGAGGAGTTGGCTCGTCTTCGCGCGAGCGGTGAGCTCAGACGATTCCTGCCAGAGGTCGACGCGCTTTACGGCATCCCGCAAAGCCCGGAGCACCACCCCGAAATCGACACAGGAAGGCACATCGAGCTGACCCTGGAGGCCGCAGCGATGCTGTCCTCAGACCCCAAGGTGCGCTACGCCGCTCTCGTCCATGACCTGGGCAAGGCGCTGACGCCACAGGGCGAGCTGCCCCAGCACATCAACCACGAGCACGCCGGCCTCGCTCCGGTCGCTGAGGTGAGCGACAGGCTCGGCGTCCCGAACGACTGGAAGACCCTGGCGTTGCTCGTCTGCGAGCATCATCTCAACGTGCACCGCGCGTTTGAGATGAACCCACGGGGCGTGATTCGGCTGTTCGAGCGGCTTCCGCTCGTTGCCCAGCCCGAGTTGCTCGAGCCTTTCCTGATAGCCGTCGAGGCTGACAAGCGAGGCCGGGCCGGGCAGCTGCATCGCGACTATCGGCAGGGAATCTTCCTGCGCGAGGCGTTCCGCTTCCTGCTTGAGAACCCCATCCCTCCCTACGAGACCATTGACACGCCCGCCGGCGTCGCCGTTCACAGAACGCGCCTCACTGCCCTGGCGGAAGCCCGTAGGGCTGTCCTGGCCGCATAGCCTGCGGTAATTCTCCCAAGCGCCCCTCACATCCAGGGGCGTTTTTTTTTATGCTCGATACCTAGACGCGAGAACTACTTCTGCGCTGCATGTCCGACATCGAGCTTGTCATCACCTGGTCCCGCCGGCTGGAAAAACTGCTGGCCACACGCTATGGTGCCCGAGGAAAGGGGCTTCACGCGCTCACGACTGCCGCGCGCCACCGATTGCCTCCAAACACCGAACCGGGCCTGCGCTGGATTGCCACCATGAGGAACAAGGTCCTGCACGACGACGGTTTTCGGCTCGGAAGCCGCCGCGATTTCGCCAAGGAGTCGCGGCGACTGCAGCGCGCGTTGGGCTCGGCGGGCACCGGCCTCCTGGCGAAGGCTCGTGCAGTTGTGGTGCTTGGGCTGTTTTTGGCCGGAATCTGGGGATTTTCCCGCGGTTTTTATTAAGCGCGAGCCAATTTTATGCACGAGGTTGCTAGACGTTTTATATACCAATCATTAGCACCCCATGCAAACACAACGAAAGGCGCTCCTTGCTGCCATCGCGCTCACCGCGATGCAGCTATCCACAAGTGCCCTAGCTGCCAAAGAGCAGTGCCTGGTCTTCAACCGGGAACTTCAGAAAATTGAGCACAAGCTCTGTGACGTCCCGGACAAGCTGGTCGACGCCGCCGTTCAGGAAGCCAGCCAAAGCGGGCAGGCATGCGCTTTACCGGACCCCGCGCTAGCCAGTTCACCTGAGCCGGGCGCGCCGCTTCCAGCCGCCGCTTCCCCAGCGCCGCCCGACGTGCTCTCGACGGTTGAATGGCGGCAAGCGCAGCCCGAAGGTGGAAGCCCGCCGACATACCAAGGCTTCAGCGCGGGGGTTTCCGCTTCAGGCATGGGCAGCCCCGCGACGCCTACCACGAGCGCGGTAAAGGCAACGCGCGAATCGTATGCCGCTAGCCGCCCTGGCGAGTGGAGTCCGAGCGTGAAACGCGAGACTTCGAGCAGTTGGACGCCACCGGACGTGCTCAAGCCGAACCCGAGAGGCAAAGCAGCGTGGAACGCCTTCGAGTGCCTGCTCGTGCTCGCGGTCATCGCGACCTTGATGGCCTTCGCGGTCAACTGGAGCGATGCGGACGACCGGCGTCGCGCAGAGGCCCGGCCCCGGACATCGCCGCCGGGACCGCCGGCGGGCGGCCCAAAGGCCTCACGCAACACAGCCTTCCAACAGCCTGTCCGTACGCTCTCCATCCCGGACCGCAAGAAGTATGGTCTGAGTTGGCTCCCGGCTCCAGGCTCGCCGGGAGGTCCCTTGGCACGGTTGGTCAGCGGTTCCTCTGTGACACCAAGGGCCTGAACACCGTCGCCTTCACAAATACCGAAAGCGGAGCACATGCTCCGCTTTTCCATGCGCTGCCAACCCTCCCGGCCGGGGAGGGCGTTAGGCAATCGACAGTTTCTGTCGGGATGCACTCTTTTGACCAACGCCGAGCGGTCGCGACGTAATGCGCAGGAAGTGGTCAAGGATGTGAAAGTGGTCTTCGAAGAACTGGTCTTCCATGCGTGCCAGGTCAGAGATTCGCACCCATCGCGCCTTCTTGGCACCTCCATCAGGGTCGAACTGCGCGTTGACCTCCGGGAGTCGCAGGTTTCCGAGATTGAACTTGAAGGCCTGAGAAATGATGCGGCCGCGCGGGCTGCGACCTGGGTGGTCGAAGACGGCCGAGTCCTCGAGCGCGTCCAGCAGCGTGGTATCCAGGAAGGCGAGCCCGGTCTCCTCCGCAAGCTCCCGCACCGCTGTCTCATAGAAGCGGTCGCCATCCTCCATGAAGCCACCGGGCACGGCGTAGAGCCCCTTGCCCGCGCCTTCACCTCGCTGGATGAGCAGGACATGCCCACCGCAGATGACCACCGCGTCGCCGGCGTTGGAAGACTTGATATGCCCCCACTTTGCCTTGTAACCACGCAGCCACTCAGCCTCCCATGCGAGGGTCGACCGACAGGGCAGCGACCACCAGGCCGTCAGGTAGTCGTAGACGCCCGCGGGGACCATTGGCTTGAGCAACATGAAAATTGCTTCGCGCGGCTGGCCAGGGGTGTCGAACAGGACACTGCGAATCGCTGTTGCGTCCAGGTCCGAGAATCGGGGACGCTCTTGAAGCGCCCACCCAGGGAATCGGTTCAGGTAATAGCTCGTGTGGTCTTTGAAGTGTCCGACCAGCGCGACCTTGCGGGCAGCGGGCACCACCTCGGCGACACCGGCACGCACTGCAGCAACCCAGTCAGCGTCCTCGTAGTAGTCCCGGACCGGCACGAAGAACACGCGCTCGCGGTCCGATTCGGGCAGCGCCAGCCGAATCATGTCGGCGCGCTCCTGCCAGGTGAAGGGATTCTTGGGGCTGCGCGCCTGGAAGGCGGAGCCCAGGACGATGGCAACCTGCGGTGCGAGCGCCAGTGCGTCGAGGATGAGGGCCTGGTGGCCGAGGTGCATGCCCTGGAAGCGGCCGATATAGACAGCGAGGTCGAAGGAAGACGGTGGGAGCGGGGAAGTCATGCTTTATGGTGTGAAAAAGCGCAAGGCCTGCGCAGGCCTTTAGTATAGCATCGTTCGTTGCACTGCGCAACTAACGAAAGCAATGTCGTTTGAGAGCCGTTTCCTCTTTTCTTCTTCACCAAACGGCGCCCAGTTGCTGCAACCAAGCGCCATAAAAAAACGCCCCGTGATTGGGGCGTCCTAAAATGAAAGTGGAGGTCAGATGCCGTCGGTCAGCCCAAGCTTTATCCGCGCATTGGCCACCGCGGTTGCGGCATCTCGTGCCTCGGCAATGACGGCCCACGTCGAGTCGGTTGGCTGCACCACTGTCCAGCGACCGTCGCGTTCGCCAACAAAACAACCTGGGGGCAGTTGGTCAAGCGACGACGCCGCGGGGCCTTCGGGAACAAGGGCCACCTTAGGCTCCGCCGTGTGCTTCAGCAGATAGGGGTCCGTGAAATGCACGCCGTGTCCGCCCTCGGGTGTGTGCACCCAGGAAAGGCGATGGCGAATGGCCTTGTAAAGCTCGAACGCAATCTTCGCATCCGTAGGGGTGGATTCGCTGCCGATGGACTTGGAGCCTCCGAGGGTGTAGCCCGTCAGTACGGCCTTAAGCTGTTCGACCAGCTTGTCGCCCTCGAGCAGCGCGCCGTTGGCCAAGGGCTCGCCCTTCTGGCTCGTTATGCCGCCGTAGCGGACGAACTCCATCAGGTATTCGAGCTGGCCCATGCCCAGTCGCCCCACGAGCTCGAGTGCATCAGCCAGTACGTGGCTTTGCTTCTGGCTCAACCCGATGAGGCTGTATCGGAGGTTGGCGTCAAGCTGTGTCATGAATGTCCTTTTGTTTGGTGGAGCGCGCGAAACGGCGGGCCCGGATTTGAGGTCTGTGCGGCGTGTAGCAATTTTGGCGCAACTACCGGCCCCGGCCGTTACAGCACCGTTGCGCCAACGGCGGTCAACGGGGAAGGGTCTCAAGCACCGTTTGAGGCAGCTCGCCGGCGTCAATCAGCTTCTGAAGTCTGCGCATCCGGTACTCGGCGCCGCCTTCCGTCACGATGAGCTCGTGCTCGAACCAGGGCCACGCCGTCTTGCTCATGTCGACGCCTCTGGCCACCTCCTGACCGTAGACAGCCCGAAACTTCTTGAGCAATTCCGTTAGGCTGTAGCGGATGCCGGCAGCCACCTGGTTGAACTCCGAAAGAGCGGGCTGCTCCGTGGCAAGTTGAACCTTCAAGTCACGGTTCTGATTCCAAGCCGTATTGCTTCTCGCGGCGGCCGCCAGCCCCGCGTTCAAGGCGCGCAGTCCATTTTCCCGGTGCTCTCCCTCCGGAAGCTGCAGGACGGCGTCAAGGCCTTTCCTGTAGATGTCCAGGGCGGAGCCTGCCAAGCCGTCTGCGCTGTTCGACTCGAGCAGGCCCCTGAGGTAGTGGTGGCTGAGGGGGTCGTTGTAGTTCTTCTGTGAAGTCATCGTGGTCCTTAAGGCAGCGGAGCAGGGCAGGCAAAACCGCGGGGTCAGGACGCGGGCGCGTCAGAAGGCGAGTCAGGAGCGGCGGGGCTGGCCAAGCTCGACTCGAACCGCCCAAAGATGTGGTTCACGTAATTCGCGGATACGGCCAACTCGTGCTCGAACCAGCACCAGCTTGTCTTCCAGATATCCACGCCTTTCGCCTCCTCCAGCTTCGCGGCCTCCCTGAACTTGCGCTCCACAGTCGCCATCTGGCCCCGGGCTTGCCTGGCGAGTTCATTGAGCTCGCTGAGCTCCGGACGCTCGAGCTTAAGCTGCTCCTTCAGGCGCACGTTCTCGCCGTAGAGCTCAGCTCGGCGTATGGCGGCGCTCACGCCGCTGTTGAAGGCAAACAGAGCCGCCTTGCGGCCCTCGCCGACCGGCAGCTCGAGCAGCCCGTCAAGGCCGGCGCTGAATGACTTCACCACATGGTCCGCCAGGCCCAGCTTCCCCGGGCTTTCGAGCAGGTCGGCCAAGTAGCCGTGGCTTTGAGGGTCGTTGTAGTCTTTTTTGGGTGCGTCGGGCATCAGACCACCTTGGCGGCAATGGGCATCTGACGGCCGCTACCGAACGCGCGCGCCCGGACACGGATGATGGGAGGTGCCTGACGACGCTTGTATTCGTTCCGTGCAATCATCGTTCGCACCCGCAGAACCAGCGCGCGGCCTTCCTCGGTTTCCATCAAATCGCTGACGCGGCGGATTGCGTTGGCCTTTTCGTCAGAAGCCAGGCGGCCGCCCTCGATGAGCATGCGAAGCACGTCGTCCAGCACTTCGTAGGGGGGCAGGCTGTCGGTGTCCTTCTGGTCGGGCGCCAGTTCCGCCGACGGGGGCTTTTCGATGATGGCCACAGGGATGATTTCGCGCTCGGCCGTCGCGTTGATGTGGCGGCACAGCTCGAACACCTCGGTCTTGTAGAGGTCCCCGATGAGGCCGAGGCCGCCATTCGTGTCGCCATAAAGCGTGCAGTAGCCGACCGAGATTTCGCTCTTGTTGCCGGTGGTCAGCAGCAAGTGACCGAACGCGTTCGAGTACTCCATCAGGATGGTCCCGCGGGCGCGGGCCTGGAGGTTCTCCAGGGGAAGCCCCTTCAGCGGCTGCCCGAAGGCTGCCTCGAAGCCCGCGCCGAAGGCGCTGACGACGTCCTTGATAGCGTGTGTGAGCAGTGGGATTCCCAAGTTTCGGCAAAGCGTCTCAGAGTCGCTGACAGAGCCCGTACTGGAGAACTTTGACGGCATCGTGATGGCCGACACGTTCTCTGGCCCGAGTGCTTCAACGGCCAGGGCGAGCGTTAGCGCGCTGTCAATGCCGCCCGACGAGCCGACCACGACTTGTTTGAACCCGCAACGGCGAGCGTAGTCACGCAAGCCCAGGACGATTTGCTGGCGGTAAAACTCCATCGTGGGCAGGCCTTCGACGGACACGACCGGTAGTTCCTTGTCATCGGTTGCGAAGAAGCGCCCGTTGTCGAACCCCAGCGTGCGCACCTCTTCCATGAAACGCGCCGCCTCGTATTGCACTGTGTATCCCTCGCGGGTCGGGACGACAGCAAACGAGCCGCCGTCGTAGACCAGTTGGTCGTGCCCGCCGATGTGATTGACGTAGAAGATTGGGAGCTGGTTCACCGCGCTCGCCTGGCCGAACACGCGGTGGCGCACCTCACGTTTCCCGATGTCGCAGGGGCTCGCGTTCAGCGAAACAATAAGGTTCGGTGCTGCATCACGGAGGCGGTTGAAAGGGTTGACGATGTAGTCGGAGCCATCGTTGTTCCAGCCGTCCTCGCAGATGAGCAGGCCAACTCTCGTGCCTTGCACGTTGACCACGCAGGAACGGTCCGGGCCCGGCTCAAAATGGCGACGTTCGTCGAAGACACCGTAAGTCGGCAAGAGTTGTTTAGCGTACATCCCGCATTCCTTGCCGTCACGGATGACAGAAAGCGCGTTGTGCAGCTGTTTCCCCGGGCCGCTGCGCCGGCGCGGAAGGCCGAATACCCAGGTGAGCTCCGGATGCGCCTTCGACGCGGTCAACAACTGGGCGAAGCCGAGTTCGACCCGGTCCAGGAACTCGGGCTCGTCCAGCAGGTCTCCGGGGTAGTAGCCGGTAAGCGCGAGCTCCGGAAAGACGACCAGGTCGGAACTGGCGGCCGCGGCCTGAGCCGCCGCCTCGGCCATCTTGGCAACGTTGCCGAAGATGTCGCCGACGGTGAGGTTGAGCTGAGCGGAGGTGATGCGAATCATTGTGGTTTTATGCAGCTGTGTTGTCTGGGAAACATGCACAGTATAGCATCGTTCGTTGCACGGTGCAACTAACGGCGGCTATAGAAAACCCACCGCAAATGCGGTGGGTGATTCGAAGTTTCGGACGGGTGGTGCCTAGAAGAGCGTCGGTGCCGGCGCTGCGCGCTGAGCCGAACGGATGGCGGAGCGAACACGCATCAGGAGGTATCCCAGGCGATTCGCGCCGCGCCAGGTCTCGGTGTCAAGAATGCGGGGGTCATAGGCCGCAAGACCCACGCCGTACAGCCGGTCGGTCGGGCTCGCTTCGATGATGAGCTTCTCCTCGCTCGCCATGAGCACGCCATGCGCAGACGCGACCTGCGTGAACTTGTCGAAGAGCCCCTCGAAAAGCACCGCTTCGCTTGCGGCGTCCCAAATCGGCTTGACAAAGCCTGACACGGCCCGGCCCAAGGCCTTTTGTTCGCGCGGGTCCGGCTCTACCAGGATGGCTGCCATGCTGGTGGCATCCCCGAACAGTTCGGCCTTCCGGTACATCATCAGCTGCTCGGAGCAGTTGAAGTCGATGCCGCGGCTGGTGAACTTTCCTATGTTCCAGTTCGAAAGGGGGCTTTGCGCGCCCCAAAAGGTGACGATTTCGGTGCGAAGAAGCTTCATTGTGATGTCCTGTTGGTTTCCTATCCGGTCTAGCGACAGGACAGCGACCTATAGGACCTCAGCGGTCTTCGCCACTACCGTGCATCGTTCCGCGCGCCTTGCGGCCGAGAATCTTGTGCTGGTTCTCTCCCAGCACTTCGGACGGCGTGAAGCCATGCGCCCGGCAGAGCCGCGCCCAGTAATAGGCCACGTCACCCAGCTCCTTGCGCAAGTGAGCGCGGTCGAGCTTGCCGTCGCGAAGCCACTTTTTAAGCAGCTCCATGACCTCACCGGTCTCACCCGACAGGCCGAGCGACATGACGGTGTGCTGGCGCAGGTCCAGCTTGTCGCCATCACCGCTCATCCAGAGGTCGACGGTGAACTGTGCGTACTCGTCGATGTCGGTGCACGGCTTCGCTTCAGCAGGCAGGGGCGGCGCCGGGGCCGGTTCTGCAGCGCGCGAGCTTTTGACCACCCAAAGGCCGAAGAGCAAGCCCACGATGACTGCAAGATGCTCCATCCACAGCTCGAGCTCAGCGCCCAGATAGGCCGCGCTACGCACCAGGAGCACGCAGATGGCGATGGAGCCCAGTACCGTACGAGCAGCGGCGAACTGCCGGGCCGCGCTCATGCGTCGACTGCCTCGATGCCGAGGTTGCTGAAGATTAGGTCCAGCTGCGTCTTGAGCTTCTTGGCGCTCGCGGCCGCCAGCACGTTGCGCACGCCGGCCTTCGGGTCGCCGCCGTCTGCCGCCAGCGCCTTCGAGTCGGCCAGGAGCTGCTTCGGGTCCATTGCGGCCAGTTCCTCGATGGTCTTGCCCAGCGACGCGGCCAGCTGAAACGTGTCGCTCTCCGGAATTTCGCCGTATGCCATCACGCCGAGGTTGGCTGCCTCCTCGACCAGCTTGCCGAACACCACTTCTGAGCCGCGACGCGGCGGCACCTTGTTCAGCACCAGCATGATTTTCCCCTCGTCGAAGCCAAGTTTCTCGATAAGGAAGTGCAGGGTGCTGATGGTGTCCGTCTGGACCTTCTCCGAAGGCTCGGTGGGCACCAGCACCTTGCCGATGAACTCGTGCATGCCGTCGTAGCTCGACAGAGCAGCAAAGAAGTTCGACACGTTCGAAGCGCCCACGTCGACGATGACGGGTGCGGACATGGCCGCTTCGATGGCTTGCTCGAGGATTGCGCTCGTCTGCTCGGCGGAGAGCTGCACGGCCTCCCCCTGGTTGTATCCAGCGTTGACGTCTTCCACAGCAAAGACCCGCACGTCCTTGAGCCGTGGCACAAGCAAGTTGCGCGTCAAAGTTGTTTTTCCGACGTTGCCGCTGAAATTTGCGACCATCACGATTGGGTACATGCGCTCTCCGGAGGAAGTTGACGCCACGGCCTCTGATGGGCCACAGCACTTCCTCGTTTAGGGGAACGTTTTAGCCGGGGGGTGGGGCCTAAGCCGAGACGCTACTACCCGTTACCCCTTCGTTACGCTCGTCGACTGGGCCTCGGTTAAAATCCGCACTTCTCGAAACCGTCACTCCCCTGCGCTGGGACATCGACGGAACCTACAGAGC
This sequence comes from Variovorax sp. PBL-E5, assembly GCF_901827185.1. Taxonomy (NCBI): domain Bacteria; kingdom Pseudomonadati; phylum Pseudomonadota; class Betaproteobacteria; order Burkholderiales; family Comamonadaceae; genus Variovorax; species Variovorax sp. PBL-E5. Next base: position 612,151 of record NZ_LR594672.1, read on the forward strand.
TCCATGTCCAAAGCAGCACCCCAGACCTCCATCGACTCCGGCGGGCTTCGCTACCGCAACAAAACCCCCGGCTCGCCCTTTGCAGTGGGCGGCAACTTCGGAAGTTCGACCATGTCGTGCTTCAAGTGCGGCACTCACCGCAACCGCTCACTGCTGCAATCCAAGCAGCTGCTGGGCCGGACACACTTCGTCTGCGCCCCGTCTTGCAAGGCGCTGGCAGAAGCCGCGAACTGACGCCAGCCCCGAGCGCGCGCTCGGGAGGCCCCGCTGCTAGCGGTTTCGAATCCGCAATTTCCAGCGAAATTCGGTCGAGCAGGGCTGCGCTCGGCGCCTCTGCGGGGTGAGCCTCGTTAGGGTGACGCCGTAGCCGTCGAATCCGAGGTCATACCGGATGTGCCGCTCAATCTCCCGCAGTGCTTCCTCTGTCCAAGTCACCCAAGACGGTGACTTCGTCGACACGCCCAGATAAACGATGCGGCTGGCACGCGGCCAATGTGCCATTAACCCGTCAGAGAGGTCGAAGCGGCGGTTTGTGCTCGTATGCAGCGGTCTGCCACGGCCATCTGTGAAGTTCAGCGTTGACCGGGATGGCCATAGGTTGGGCGCGCTCGGCCGCTGGTCGCGGGTCAGCAAATTGAGGTTCCGTGCTGTAGTCATTTGTTCTCCAGAAACCCGTCCGTGTCCTGATGGACGGCGGCAGCATCAACCGGACGGCAGACGGCGACAGCCTCCCGGGGCTCACGAGCTGTGAAGTGCCCAGCAGTCAGGCTTGTCACCGTGTCCCGTGGCCACGCCGCGGAGTGAACAGCCTGTCGAGGGTCGCACCAGCAGGGGACGATGAGCGTGGCCGAACTCTGCAGGCAAGGCGTCGCCCCTCCTGGCCAAACCAAGCCGACGTCTGCATTCCATGCACCCGAAACAACGCTGCTGGGCGCGTTCGCGGGCCCAAAGAACTCACCCATTGCCGCCCCATCGAGCTCCTGCAGCGCCGACGCGGCCATCGTTGTCGAGGCTACCTTAAAGACGGCGCTAGCGGCATCAGCGACCTTGCCTGCCGGCCCGCACGCGAACGCCTTCACCGTCTTCAGGCTTGCCCATTCCCACGGCACACTCGCAACGCCTAGCACCAGCTCGAGTTGATGACGGCCGCTGGCACGAATTGCCATCACTGCGGCGTCAACCGCTTCGGCCTCCTTTATCCTCCGCGCCGGAAGCTGCGCTACCACAATCAGGCCTGATGGCCGGAACTGGGACAGCAGCTCGCTTAAGGTTCGCAACAGGTCCTTGGCAGACGCTCGCACCCAGTGCTCGGTCACACCCTGCAATTGCCCAGCCAACGCAGCGGCACTTGGCTGCATTCCGGCATCGAGGTTGAGCAGCACAACAAGCCGCGGGACTTCGGTGCGCTCGCCGTCAGGGAGGTCGAACGCATAGCCTCCGCTCGCAACGAAGATTTCGGCCCCGTCCTGCAAACAGGCCAAGGGTACCAAGGGGGCGGCGGCGCGCGACACCGGCGTCAGGCCGGCAGCTGGGCGCTGTACTTCTCGCAGAACGACTGAATCTTGACCAGGTCTGCCCGGGTGACCGTCTCCGGGAACTGAATCCTCGCCTTACGGCGCGTGTCCAGCTGGATGGCCCATTCATGTACCACGGTCGACGTGGCATTGCCCACGGACTTCATGATGAGGGCGGCCACCGGGTCGACATCCTTCGGCTCGTTCGGCTGAGCTGCCGGGAGGATGGTCGCGAACTTGCGGAATCCCTCGTCCCAGACGAAGCGCGTGCTCATCCCGCGACGGCCAAGAACGAGTTTGCCCATCTGCAGGCCTTCCAGAGCGTTGAGTACCGTTCGGATTCGTCGGGGTCCAAGTTTAGTCAGCTTGACGAGCCGCTCAACCGTGACCGTTTCCATCTTGTTTTCATAGGACCGTAGGGCGTCGAATACGCGGCGGGCATCGCCGCTTTGGATGCGCATGGACTTCAGCTTCTTCTGCAGGTGCATCGTCACGGTGGTCATTCTGGAAGCTCCTTCTATTGCAACCGAATGTACCAGGTAAACAGCGTAAGCGTGCAGTCGCTTAGCCTTTTTAGGCTCTTAGCGTGAGACCGGTGAGCAGCCGAGCGACCGGAGCAGGGCGGCTGCCTGCTGGCAAAGCCCTTTCCGGCTATCGAAAGGTTCTGCGAAACGTAAGGTTCACCCGACTCGAATCGCCAGGCTCCTTGAAGATGCCGTGGCGCCATTCGTTCTGACAATCGCCCTTCATCACCAAGAGCGAGCCCCCTGGGAGCGAGTTCTTGTGCCGCATGCCGGTCTTCTGTGCTCGAAGACGAAGGTTCGCGAATCCCCGAGAGAGATTGAGGCGATGACGGGCTGCGGGCCCAACTGGGTCTCGTCGTCCGAGTGCATGCCGATGGAGTCATTCCCGCTTCGATAGCGGTTCAGCAGGACGCTATTCAGGTCCGTCGGCACCCCATGGTCGCAAAGGTAGGCCTCTATGCGCTGACGGACGGCTTTCAAGGGGGCGGGCATCGCCACCGGTTGGTGAAGGATGCCGGAGTAAGCGTAGGGCACGTCCCCGAACCAAGCCAGTTGGCGGGGGAACTCCACCAGGCGACCGCCCCAGCTGGCCATCTTGGTCTGCCACTGAATCCCGTCCAGGCAGAACTCAAGCAGCTCCGCATGGTGTGCGGGAGTGAGGAAGGCGGGTTCCCACAGCACGTCAGGGAACGGGCCGATGAAATCTGAGAAGAACGAGTTGTCCATAGGTCCTTGCAGCGGTCTCTTTCCCCAGGAGGCGGGCTTCGGTCCGATTACGCGACGGCGGTGGCAGCGAAGCCGATGACCGTCATGCCCGCGCCGAACGCAAGCAGAACGGCCAGCTCGAAGTTGTCGAGGAATCGCGATTTGAGAGAGTAGGTTGCAGGCCTGTTCCTGGGCCTTTGAGGGTTGAACCTCGTGTAGGCAGGTGGTTTACTCGAGGCCGTCTCCGCGCCTGCTACGCATCCGCTGTGGCCAGGTCCAGCTCCGCGAGCTTCCATGCCTCTGTACCGGAACAGAACACGTCCTGAGGCCGGTTCGCGCGGTCCAGGCCAAAGTAGAGGCCAAGGTCCTCGCCATCGACGGACATCACCATTGCGTCCTTGCCCGCCCGACGACCGTCGGGGTGGTCCGCTCGAACCCGGACGAAACCGCCCCTGTTGAGAATGTGCGCCATGCAGTGCCCCTTCAGACGGCGGGCGCCGTGTGGTTGAAAACCTGCCGGAGGTACGCCAGGAAGGTCTCGTCCTTGCACAGCGTCTTCCCCGCGGAATCGGACAGCTTGGCAGTAGGCTGACCATTGCAGCTCATGAGCTTCATGACGATGTTCAGCGCAGGGACGCCCATGTCGTTGGTCAAGTTCGTACCGACACCGAAGCCCACCTGCACGCGGTCGGCAAAGTGGCGATAGAGGTCGAGCGAACGCGGGATGTCGAGGCCATCCGAGAACACCAGACGCTTGGTCCCTGCGTCAACGCGCAGCTTGGCGTAGTGGGCCAGGGCCTTTTCGCCCCACACCTTCGGGTCACCTGAGTCGTGGCGCAGACCGTCGAACAGTTTTGCGAAGTACAGGTCGAAGTCCGCCAGGAACGCGTCCATGCCAACAACGTCCGTGAGCGCAATCCCGAGGTCACCGCGGTACTCCTGCACCCAATCCTCCAGGGCGGCCTTCTGGAAGTCGCGCAGGCGCACGCCAAACGATTGGTAGGACTGAAGGTATTCGTGCGCCATCGTGCCGATTGGCACCAGGCCGTGCTTGCGCGCCAGGTAGACGTTGGACGTGCCCTTGAAGTATTCCGGGACCTCCCGCGCGAGGGTGGCGACCACCTCGTCCTGCCATGCACCAGAGAAGCGTCGGCGCACGCCGAAATCGGAAAGGTCGAACGGAAAGCGCCGTGGCGCCTCCTTGCCGAAGGCCTTGAGCATTGCAATCTTCTCGGCGAGGCGCGCGCGGCCTTCTTCTAGCGCGAGAGCTTGGTCGACATTGCGGAAGTAAAGCTCGTTGACGATGGCGAGCACGAAAATCTCAAACATCATGACGTGAACCTGAGGTCCCGTCGCGACAATGTTCAGGGCATCCCCGCTCACGGAAACCTTGATGAACTTGCGCTGAAAGTGGAACAGCGCAAGGAAGTCGACAAAGTCCGATTTGATGTACCGCAGGCCGCGCAGATAGGTCAGTTCGTCTTCACTGAAGCGCAGGGTGCACAGGTCGTCCAACTGCTCGTTCACCTCCGCCTCGAGCTCTGCCAGCGGAAACTGCGGTTTGTTTCGACAGACAAACGCATACTCCGCGTGTGCACCAGGGTGCCGATGGAGCATCGCCTGCAACATCGAGAACTTGTAGAGGTCGGTTTCCAGCAGGGAGCGGATGACAGGAACGAAGGGCTCTCTTGCGGAGGCCTGGGTTGCGGTGAAAGCGGTCATTTTTTGAGGTGGCGGCATTGCCGCGCGGGAAGGTGTACGTGCAGTATAGCACCGTTCGTTGCGCCGCGCAACTAACGAAAGAGGCGAGGCCGCGCCTGTCGTTCTCTTCCTCACCATGCTGTGCGTGCATCGAGGTGACGCCTACATGCATCCTGCCGAACTAGCTCAAGCTGAGCTTCATCACCTCGCCGTCCTCGAAAGCTCCTATACCGGCGCCGAGCGAGAAGAGCCGCAGCTCGCCGGCCAACCCACTCCTGTCAATCTGCTTGCGGGCCGCCCCTTTGGCAACAACGAGAGCGTCCTCCTCGCGCAGCACCCCGACACCCGAGGAGCTGGCCGCCGCGTCAACCCCCAGCGTCGCAACAACCACCACCTCTTCAACCGCCCACCGCCCGGCCTTGAACGCAAGGGACAGTCGGACGGTCTCACCGTCGACGCGGCGGACAGCCGTAAGCCAGACATTCGACCGGTCAAGGCCAAACCCTTCGGCGACCTTGTAGCCCTTCAGGCCCTCGGCCGGCCCCTGCAGCACGCCGTCCCCTTCAAGCACCCCCACGAAAGGCATGCCCAGGCAGTCTTGCACGAAGCCTCCTCGGAAAAACGATGTCGAGAGGATGGCTGCCGGCCATTGCTGGCGCACAGCCAGCACCAGGCGCCCGCCCAGCTCAGCGGCGTCAACCTCGACCAGACCGTTCGACACGCCAGGCGCAAGCGCGAACACGCGATTCCCGGACTGCCAGACTCGTAGAGCGGTCGAGGGGAGGTTGCTGCCCGACGGCCCGCCGAGCGCGCGACAGGAAAGCGACACCCCTGGCCGGAGCCGTAACACGACCCGGTAACCAGCCGTCCTGACGATGGCGGCCTCGTGCCGAAGGACTTCTTGCAGCTCGCCTTCAGTGACATCAGCTACGGGCGACTTGGCGAGCGCATCCCAAAGCACCAGGCCCGAGGGGCCACGCGCGACGACAAAGCCGTTGAAGGCGGCCAGAATCTTGTCGCCAGCGTGGCCAAGGCGCTCCAGCTTCAAGGAGCCTGCGAGCGTCTGCCGGACGCGCAGCCGCGGCGCGGTCTGTGTCGCAAGCGTGCTCGCAAAGGTTGACGGCGGTTCCGAGCGCTCTCCGGTAGCGAAGGTGAGTTCGTACCAAGCGCGCAAGGCGGGCGGGATGCCCGCCACGAGCCTCGCTGCGGGCGGTAGGCGAACCTTGCTGTCAAAGAGGGACGCGCGCGACCGCATACGCTCCTCGAGCGCCCCGCGACTGAAGTCCGGGTGGGTACCCTTGTAGGGATGAATGCCGGTCCACAGCTGAAACGTGACCACGGCCCAGGCAAACCAGTCACTGCCTTCGGAAAACTCGTTCTGGGAATAGTCGCGGATGGAGGGCATGATTGCCGTGGCAGGGAAGCCAGGCAGCTGCCAGGAGTCCACATCGATTGCCGTTGGCAGCAACCCGTGGACGAGCCAGTTCATCTCGTTGGCGTCGACCATCAAGGCCTGGTGGTCATGAGCGGCGATGGTGATGCCTCGCATGGCCTCTACAACCTTCGCCGTCTCGGTAAGGCCAAACTGATGGGTGTCCCTCCAGCTGTTCGTGAATGCCTTGTAAAGGGCTTCTCCGGGCGCCTTCGGCAGCGACAGCCCAATGAAAAGTCCATTCTTGTCTCGAAGGATGGCTTGCGGAGCGGCGATGCCGGGGTGCTTGATGGCCGCCAGGGCGGCGACCTTGCGCTCCATGCCCGCCCGGATTGCTTTGGCCGGCTCCAGGTAGACCTTGTACGCCGTGTCCCCCTTGACGTAGACCGAACCTTCGCCACCGGTGGCAAGGTGGTCGTTTCCCGTCAACACAAGGCTTCGGCCTCCTTCCGGGTAGACGGTGACGCGCTCACTCATCGCCCGGCTCCCGGTCAAGCCAGATGCCGGCGACCGCGAGGTCATCTGTCGGCATGCCCCCCGCCTTCAGCCAGTCTCGAGCAAGCTTGGCCACCCGCCTACGCACGAACTCCCCTGTGGAGTTCTTCACTGCGGCCACCGCGGCAGCCGTTGCCTCAAGGCCTTCCTTGGTCGTGCCGAGCCCGTCACTGCACACAAAGACGGCATCCAGGTCCTGGCGCTTCACGTCCAGGGTGAGCTCCCAAGCCGGCGCCTGCGAGCTCTGAGCACAAACGTCGCTGCCCAGGACGCCGCCGTTGGCATCGAGCCTGGTACGTACGCAGTTCCGCAGCTGGTCCCTGTATTGCTCGTCGTAGGCAGTCTCCAGGGCAGGGTCTCGGAGGTACTGAAGGTAGAACGGGGCATTCGCAGAGTATTCGACCGACCAGACGGATAGGCCTCCGTCCCTGTGTCGGGCGATGACGACTCCGTCCCCGAACAGGCAGCAGCGCACAAGTGCACCATCGCTTTGGAGTACGCCGAGCGTCGAAAAGCCGTCCTCTGTGCTGAGGTTGGCCAATAGGGGCTCCGCCCTCTCAAGCACGCGGCGCTGCAGCTCGTAGGCGGGCAGCAGCTCCCCCGCAGCGCGAATGAGGACGCGTCGTGCGGCAAGCGCCCAGACACGGGCGCCGAGGTCCGAGGCCCCTCCACTAGAGCACCCATCCGCGACCACTGCCCATGCGACTCCTTCGGCCGAGCCCGCAAGGCAATAGTCCTGGCACGCCGTCGCCGCTGCGGTATGGCTGCTCCCTGTCAACACGGCATGGTCTGTGTGCATGCTCAACCCCTTTTGCTTGCGATGCTCAGTGTAGCTTCGTTCGTTGCTTGGTGCAACTATCGAACCGCAGGAAAAGGCCACCAAGGATTGATTCATCCCTGGCGGCCCGAATTAACGCTGTGCTACGCGATTGCAGGTTCCTGCTCTTCTTCGAAAGCGCGCACGATGTTGGCTCCGTGGAAGAGCCTGCCACCCCCGATGACCCCCGACGGCACCCATCCCGGTCCCTCGATGAACTTCATCCACGAGGTGAAATTGCCTTCATCACGGCGATGCCGATACTCCGTGACCATCCAGGCAGCGAGTTCCTTGGCAGTCGCGAACACCGGGGAAATGGGGCTGCCTTCGGTGGTGTGCTCCCAAATCTGGTAGCCCAACCCTGCCGGAGGCTCCACCTTAGTCCACTTCTCGGCCTTTTTCCTCAGCCGGTTGGTGCGCCAGATTTGACACTCGCCTTCACACGCGCTGCACGACATCGGGTGGCCCAACCGCTTGCATTCGGCTCTGATAACAGCCCAGGAGTTGATACTGTCGTGCCCCATGCCTCCGATGCTCCACGCGTTGACTTGCGCCGCAGTGGGCACGACCGCCGGCTCTTTCTTCACCCAACCGTCGCCGGGGCTGAACGTGGAAGTGAAGTCCCAGAGGCGGTCAGCCTCCAGCAGAGCTGCGACGTCGTCGTCGTTGAGGTGGTGGCTCCACTGCTGATTGAACAGGTCGCACAGCCGTTGCGCCTCACGATTCAGTGCGACGGGCCCTTGACCGTAGAACCCGGGTGCGCTCTCCAGGTTCCTCGACGCGAACGCGATGATGGGCGCGTCTTCGGTCGTCCAGGGCCTGCTGCCTCTGTCCTCCGGTCGAAAGGCCGAGTAGCCGTACCACTGGTTATGCAGCTCGGTGAGCTGCGGCGATTCGCCTCGCCCGCCGCATTGCCGGCACGGTCGGGCATGCTTGCTGAACGGATTCAGGAAGCCCTTCCAGACCTTTTCCAGCGGCCACTTGAAGTCCAGTGCGACTCGCTTGAGTTCACGTCCCATGGAAGTTCCTTTGACGCAGTGCGTCGTACTTGGGCTCGGGGCCCGTTGATAGAAATGCTCTGGGACGTGTAGAAACCGCGCGAGGGCCGCGCAAGCCCGCCTTAGGGCCAAGCGCGTGGACCCTGGCTATGGTCAGGTGAGCGATTCCAGGTCTGCTATGACCTTGGTGCAGACCTCGAGCGGAGGCTTCCCGGGGAACTCGTTGTTGGCCCGGTCCACGGCAGCGTGGACCGCTTTACCCAGCGCCAGGCGGTCGGCACCGCTCTGGTCCGCCTCCGCGGCGACCACATCGGCCAGTGCGTCCGAGAGACGCTCGAGCGCGTCGGAGGGCATGCCGCACTTTTCGGCAACCCGAAGGCCGTAACCGATTTTTCCTGCCGTAGCCAAGAGGTCGTCATCGGCTGCGGTCGCTGCCAGCGGCAGCAGCAGGAGGGCGGCCGCGAGGCCGAAGGGGGCAAGTTTGCGAGTCATGTGCGTGAAGGAAGTGCGGTTGCGCAGTGCAGTCACCGCCTTTAGCCAGCCCTGCTGGGCCTAGGCGGCACGGCGGCGTGGCGACTTTTGGCAGAAAAAAAGAGCCCTCCGTCTAAGCGGAGGGCTGAGCGCGGCGAGCGCGCGAATCTAGGCGGTTGCGGTGCCCTTGCGAGCTTTGCTGGCCTTGGTAGCAGAGGGCTTCGCGCTGCCATTCGACTTGGCTGCGCGAGTGACACGATAGAGGTCGAAAATCATCGTGGCCTCGAGCTGCGCAGGCGCCATGCGGGCATGGTGAGCCACGAATTCATGAGGACGGGTGAACACCGCCTCGTGGTCCGCAGGAAGCTTCAGCGCACCGGGCGCCGGCAGCTTGCAGCGGTTCGCCAGAAAGATGGCGTGACCTGCGCACTGTGCTGAGGTCTTCGCCTGCTCCTCCCAGTTCGGGCTTTCGTAGTCGATGCCTGCCGTGTGGCAGGGCATCCGGATACCCGAGTCAGCTTGTGCCAGAAACTCGCCAGGCTCCGAGGCTCCGAGCCAGCCAGGAGCGCTGTTGCGCCGCCATGGACACTCGAAACATGGTTTTTCGTGTTGGGCGCAGGGCGATGCGTCGGCAGGCTTGAACTCGGGATACTCCTCGTAGAGCGCTTGCTCGGGCGTTTGCCCGTCCTCGTAGGGGCCCATCCAGGCGTCCTCGTCGGCGACGGATACGCCATGCTTGCCCGCGAGCTTCTCGAGCTCGAGGTACCAGTGTTCCCAGATGACGCCCCGGGCCTTGTTGAATTCAGGCATTTCGTTCCTTCGTAGTTGACCTACAGGCGTGTAGCGAAGGGCGAGGCGCCGAGCTTGCCGGACCGCCGGCGCGGTTTAGGCAAGAAAATGGCGCCCGGTGAGGGGCGCCAGTTGTAAGCAGGGAGGGGTGCGCTTAGCTGGCGTCACAGGTGACGCGCCAGGCGAGAAGGCGGCTAGCTGTGGCAACGACCTGGTCCGCCCAGGCCTTGTCCGCCTCGAAGTCCTCGGTCGAAACGCCGAATCGCGCCGCGATGTCCGCCATCTCGGCGGCCGACGCGACCGTGGCGCCCAGGGGGAGCGAGAACAGATTGCCTTGGTGGTCGTAGCCGACGCCATCGACCTCCACCCAAGCGTGGGTGAAGCCGTCCGCACGGTAGCGGAGTACCGGAGCTGCGCCTAGTAGGGTGAAGCGCTCGTAGAGCGCTACCGCCATGGCCCAGCAGCCGCCCTCTTCGAAGTGGAAACCAGCTTCGGCATGTTCGACGGCTAGCGCCATCCCGGAGGAGATGTTCCCCGGATGAAATTCAGCATGCATGGTGTCCTCTGTGTCCTTTCGCTGTGTAGCAAGCGGAAGGCGAGGGAGGCCGTGGCGCGGCGCTTCGAGCTACCTCTTGAATTCCCAGTAGGTGCCTGTGGCCGTCGGCACCTTCGTCAGGCCGAACCGGCTGCTCGCTCCGAACCCTCGAAAAAGTGCTGCCAGGTCGCCAAGGAGAATGCGCGAGTCACCGTACGCTGAGTGGCCGAGGAAATCCGTGTTGACGTTTGAAGCGTCCATCGTCTCCAGGCCCGGCAGGACGATGAGGTCGGCGCCGGCGGAGCCCGCCCGTACTCCTCCCCAGAGACCCATAGATGCCGTCAGCGCTTTGTCCGCCTGGGAGGCGTACAAGCTGACGGGGGCACCGACTGCGACCAGCCGGGGAATGGTTTGCGAGGCGGCCGTGAAGTCCCAGGTGTACGCGGGCAGGGAACCATTGGAGGGCCAACTGTAAAAAACGGGGACCGAGGATAGGCCCAGGTCGGCGGAGATTTGTGCGGTCCGGTATGCCGCGTCTACGAAGGGAACGTTGAACCCGTGAATGAAAAGGAAGGCAGATTTCACACCTGGCGCCCGGCTAAGCGCAGTGTTCATCTCTTGGTAGAACTGTGCGGAAGTCAGCACCCGCTGGTCGAGAATTACGAAGTGCTTTTCGGTGCTCTCCTTCTGCCAGGAGGACGGCCTTTCGATACGGCCCATCTGATGAATAGGGCTAGGTGGGACGCTCACCTTCATGGCCCCCAGGACGATTGGGCCCCCCCTCTTTTCCAAATCTCTCCGGGCCCTCAACAGCTTTGCGGTCCGTTCCGAAGAAAACGTCCAAGACCATTGGCTTGGGGGGCCCCGCCAGGCCCGCGCAGCCTGAGAGCGCCGCCGCCAGGACTGCAACGGCCATGGAGGCCGACCAAAGTTGACGCGATTTCGCGGCCATCAAGGATGCCAGTGCCATGAACCCCTCCATTGTGGAAAAGCGGACAGACGATGGCGGCCTAGTGGTTTTAGGAGTTTGGCCGGCTACGCATTACAGCCGAATTCTGGAGTGACGAGAAGCCCCGCTCCGAGGGGCCAGCGCCCTGAAGCCACGTGCTCTGAACGACCGCGGGGCGAGCTCGAAGCGGGGAGGGCACCGGCTAGTGGTGGCTAGACCGAGAAGAACTACTTCTTCTCAGTCGATAAGGAACCCATGCCAACACACGCATCCCTCTCGAAGTACCAACAAGGCCAGAACCTCTGGTTTCACCCCGAAACGGGCGTCGAGGTGCGCGCTGCCCTCGAAGCAGCGTTCAAGACGCGATATGCCGTCCGACTCTGGTTCGGCGACACCAAGACAGGCCGCGCCTGGCCGGAGCAAGACCACGTCATCGGGCAAATCGGACGGTCGGCGGGCAAGCGCAAGCTGCCGCTCCTCGCGTCAGCCGATGGCGAGGCCGAGCTGCAAATCGAAGACCAGTGCATCGTTCGAATCGACCTGGCCGCACCTGGAACGCTGCCGGGTAGCTCCGTTTACCGGCATCAGGCGTTCCACACTGGCGACTGGGCCGTATCGGCCTCAGATAAGCGTGGTTACGCCGAGGACGTGCTGAACGATGGAAAGGTGCTGGCGCGCTTCAAGCAGAATGGCGCCGGCGCCCGCTACATCGACTTTCTGACCGGAGCATCGAATGCCTTCTGAGCAACCACGGCCCGTCCGCCCGGAGCTCGCTCCCGCATTCCAGCCTGGCCAGGTCATCGAGTTCTGCGACGACTTCTTTGTCGTCAGGGACAACCTCGGCGCCAGCGGGACGGTTACCCACCTTGACGGGCAGCACTGCTCCAGCAACTGGCGCTGGTCCTTTGAAGACGAGGTCTGCCGTCTCGCGACGGAGGCAGAGCTCAAGGCTCTCGACACCGGCCTGCCTCTCGTTTCCGCCGCGCTGGCGAGACTCAAGGCAGCCTCCTAACCAACGTCATTCCAAGCCGGGCCCTATTTGGGCCCGGCTTTGCCTTGTGCTCGGTGAGCGTTCCCGCAGCGCCGCAGGCACCGGTAGTGAGCATCGGGCGCTTGGCCCCGCCACCAACCCCGAAAGAAGGGCCGCTGTCCGGGAGGGAGCAGCGGCCGCTGAATTTTCGCGCCCTGGGTCAGCAGGCTTGGGTCCAAGCCAGCTCGCCACCCTGGTAGATGCGAAGAATGAGCTTGTCGTGGGTGCTTAACCATCGGCGCTTCACCTCAGGCACGAGGAGGAGCAGAAAAGATGAGAACTCATTAGGGTCGAGCCCTTGGGCAAGGTCTGGATGAAGGAGCTGAAGTTCAACTCGTGCAACATCGACCTCCTGGTCGCCTTTGACGGCAACAAAGACAATTGAAGTAGTCATGTGGTATCTGCTGAAGTTTTCCTGTCTTCTATAGCCAACCGCCGCCGCGTCGAGCCCTGCTCCGGGCAAGCTTCGGGAGGACAGGGGCCGGCGCGCCCAGCAACCCCCGGCACGCTAGCTTACCGGCGGGGCTCTCCTGGTTAGCTGCATATACTGAGCACGCGCAGCCCCAGCGCGCCGTCCTCGCCTGCTAACGCAGGTACGGTGAAACGGGGCATTCAGGACACACACACGAACTTTTTGCTTTGCGCAAAGGCGAGTATGTAAAGAGGACAGCATGCATTCACGCCAACGCGCGTATTGCAAGGAGTATTTCACGTGAACGTTACCCAACCTACGCCCAGCCAAGCCGCTGTGGTGCTGAAGAACTTTTTCCGTCGCAAGAGCATCCCGGTCGACCTGGGCACAGCCCAAGAGGCCGTGGCGCTTACCAGGGGCTACGCCTCCTGGAACGTCCTTGCAGCCAATGAAGCCCCGCGCGGTGGCAAGCAGCGCCCAGGTGCTGCGGCCTCCAAGCCGCTCGCTAGCGCCACAGGCGATGAGCTCTGGGTGGTCTGCGGCCGGCTCGGAGGCGATACATTCGACGAGCAACGTAGCATCTGGGCACCAAGCGGCCAAATCGCGGCTCAACGCTTTCAGCGTGCTCTTCTCGAAGACGACGGCCGCATCGATGAGGGTGAGACCTACGACCAATACGACGAGTACTACTCGGTGCTCGTCAACTCCAAGACGCTCGTCGGCAAGCTGGCAGGCGGGCGGTTCGAACTGGACGCGGATACGCTGCCGGAGGAGCATGTCGCCAAGGAACCCGCTAACCCGCAGGCTCCAGAGCGCAGCGAGAAGGCCAGCGAGTCACCCTCTCTGGCGGATATTGAACAGTGGTCGGCCGAAGTTTCGGCGCTCAAGGCTGACAAAGAGGACGCCCTGGTCGTGCTCAAGGACCGGCTCGAGAAAGCCGTTGACGCTACCGGCCTGCTCAAGGCTGCCAAGCGGATGGACGGCCGCGATGAACGGGCCATCGAGGAAGACAAAGGTAGCCCCTACGTGCAGCTAAGCTACAACTTCAAGCTCAGCAATCGTTTTGCCACAGAGCTCGTGGTCACCCTTCGGGATGACACGCTTGCCGTCTACGTACGGACTTGGGAGATGCTCGATGAACTCGACATGAGCAGCAACTACCAAATCTTCGACGAGCGGTCTGGCGACTTCGACACCGATGCCGAGTTGCCTGACAAGGATGAGCCGCTCGCGGTGCTCTTGGCCAACGCGCTCAAGGAAGCGAGGGGCCACAAGGAAATGCTGCAAGCACGCTACAACGTAGCTTGAGGGCGACCTAGCCTAAACCATTCGCCGCCGGACTCAGTCCGGCGGCTTTTTCTTGGCGAGAAGGCATTGCCGACGCGGCTTCATGCCTCTTATACTTTGAGCACGACATCCCTGATGAGCCGTCCTCACCTGTGAAAGCAGGTAGGCAATTCGGGGCATAAGCACCTCCGAACTTCTTGCAAAAGCAAAGGCTTCGCGTGTACCAGAGGACGACACCGAATCCAAGAACCCCTTTGTTTTAGCAAGGAGCATTTGCATGCCCGCTCGTTTTGTATCGCCAGGCCAAGCGGCATTGGCGCTGAAGTCGTATTTCTCTCGTCAGGGGATTGAACTCGCGCTGTGCATGGCAAAAGAAGCCGTCGCAGTGACGAGAGGCCACATCTCCTGGAACAGCCTCATGGCCGCGAGTGCGCCCGGTACCGACGAATCTGACGAGCCAACCTGGTGCCACCACTGTGAGGAGCCGCTCGAGGGCAAAACCGGTTACTGCACCGACCCGCGCTGCCCCTACCACCAATGGAAGCAGGAAGTGCCGTACGGCCGAATGGTCCTTCAAACGACCGAGCAGCTCGAGGCACGCTATGGGCCGAGACGTGGCCAAAGCGTCTGCCTGAACGAGGCCGAGAGCGTCGCCCGCACGGAAAGCGCCGGGCGGCTGGCCGCTGAGCGCACCGATGGGCCCGACGCCAAGCTGTGGCTGGTGCCGCCGCCACAGGACTAGCTCAGCCCGCGAGTGGAGTCCGGGGCGTCTCGGCCGGCCGGTTCAGGGCAATTCCTCTGGGTTCGGGCCCAGCCCGTCGATAGCCAGGTCCTGGTCGGCGGCGTTCTCCTCGGCTACGTCCCCAGAAATCTCGAAAACTTCCTTCCAAACCTCCGGCAGGGGCACCCCGGTTTTTGCGGCCAGGTCAGCCGCGAGCCGGCCGGCATCTGTCGAACTCGGCTGCGCCTCCTCGTCATGAATCTGCGCGCTAGTCAGGTTATTGCAGATTTCTTTGATGCCGCTGTAGAAAACCGGGGAGTCTTTCGGGTCGGGGGTAGGGTTGTCGTGTTGCATGTGTACTTTCAAAGGCCCCCGGAGTGGGGCGGCGATTCTAGTGAGCGACCCCGAGCTTGCCAAGTGCTTCGTTGAAGCGCTCCGACAGGCGGGGTTCTCGGAAGAAATCGCGGTCACGGGGTCGAGCTAGCTACACGCAAGCAGGACAACCACAAGCAACCTCATGACCCCCAACAACCAAATGGACCTCTTCTCGAGCGTCCTGCACGCCTACTCCAAGGAGCAGGAAGGTACGCTGGACAACGACAGCCTGTACAAGGCCGTCGCCGTCGGCATGGAACTGCCTGACGACACCGTGAGCCTGCGCAAGGCCACGGGCGAAGAAGGCGCTTCATTTAATGTGTTCAAGCGCAAGTGCCGCTGGTACCAGCAAACGCTGAAGCAGGCAGGCATCCTCGAGCACGTCGAGGGCGAGCGCGGCGTTTGGCGCCTTACGCGACCTGCGTCGAAGGACCTGAACCGCATCGAGCCCACAGTTTCGGTGGTCGGCTTCTCCACGAAGCTGGGCATTGCCATCCTAGGCTCATGCGAAACGGTCTTCGCCAGCATCGACTCGCCCATCACGCTTGTCATCACGAGCCCGCCGTATCCTCTGGCCAGCGCCCGAAAATACGGCAATCCCACGGAGCCCGAGTACGTCGACTGGATTTGCAAGACGCTGGAGCCAGTTGTTCGCAACCTGGTGCCTGGCGGCAGCATCTGCCTGAACATCTCCAACGACATCTTCCTGCCCGGCTCACCGGCGCGCTCTCTCTACCGCGAGCGGCTGGTGCTGGCGCTGCATGACCGGCTCGGTCTCCACAAGATGGACGAGCTCATCTGGTCGAACCCTTCGAAGGCCCCAGGCCCGTTCCAATATGCCAGCAAGGCGCGCACGCAGCTCAACGTGGCGTACGAGCCAATTTACTGGCTGACAAACGACCCTCACCGGGTCAAGTCGGACAACCGTAGGGTGCTGCAAGCCCACACTGAAGAGCACCTGAGGCTCATCCAGCGTGGCGGCGAGACCCGCGATACCAGCAACTCCGATGGTGCATATTCGATTCGGCCTGGCAGCTACGGCAACGAGACCGCCGGCCGCATTCCGCGGAACATCCTCACGTACGGCCACCGGTGTGCCGCTCAGACTGCTTACAAGCGGGATGCTCGAGCACTCGGCTTGCCTGCGCACGGAGCGCCCATGCCCCTGAAGCTTGCGTCGTTCCTGGTCGAGTTCCTCTCGGAGCCCGGCGACCTGGTGGCAGACCCATTTGGCGGTTCGTTCACAACCGCGGACGCTGCTGAACGGCTTGGCCGCAGGTGGTTGTCGACAGAGTGCATGGTCGAGTACGTGCTCGGCGGGGCCACGCGGTTCCGCCAGGCCGAAGGCTTCGTGCAGTCGCTGCTGCTACCAAGGAAGGCTCAGGCCGACCTGGAGCTGATGGCAGCGTAGCCGGAGCACAGCTTCACTTCATTCAAGCCGCCGGACCTAGGTTCGGCGGCTCCTTTTTTTCCGGACAGGCCTGCGCCGGCGCTCTACTCCTGGCTCGCGCCAGGATGAACCGTATCTACTCATCGGGGATGCAACAGTAGCCAGTCCTCTAGCGCGGCCGGAAGTTCCGAGTCGACAGATGCCTCCGCTACCCAGATGGTCCACTTTGCACCAAGCAGCCCCCATTTCCCGTCCTCGCCGGCGAACTTAAAGATGCCTTCGACCTGCACCGGCACGGCAGAGGGCGCAGGGAATCGTAGCGCCTCGTTCGCAGCTACGACGCGCGCGAACTCAGCGCGGGCTACCGCTCCAGCCGAGGAAATCAACAGCGAGAAGGTCGCGTCGATAACGTCGCGGGCCGCTCCTGGCCCGACTTCGTACCGGCATTCAGCGTGGAGTACATGGTGCACGCGAAACTCGAAGGCGTCACACTGTTGCCAGTGGAGGGGGTGAGTGGAATACAAGTCTGTTTTCATTTGAGTACCTTTCAAAGGTTGGTTAGAGGGTCACGACGGAAGCAGTACTCGCCGTCAAAGAGTGGAGGGAGTGAACGCCGCACCCACGAAAATCCTCTAACGCCGGGCACCCGCACGCAGAACGAATTTTTCTAAAAAAGGCTTGCGCGTATAAACTCCGCGACCTATAATGCTCACACATTCAAACCTGACTGACCGCAACATCATGAACGCCCTCAACATCACCGCCGCTTCCATCCGGGTCTCCCGGACGGTCGACTGCGCTCGTGATGAGCGTCGTGATGAACGTGCGGAGCGCGACGAGCGCTCCTAAGCAGTCACTGGTCGTCTCCGCCAGTGAGCTGGCGGACCCTCAGACGGCCAAAGTCTCACGACACCTCCCTCTGTATTCCCGCTAGCTGCGTCCAACAGGACTCGGAGAGCTTGGTTTTGCCTTGCCGCGGGAAGCTTCCCCTGGCAATGCGGACCATCGGTTTTAGACACCGAGGCGGAGCTATATCCGTCGAAATCTTAAAGGTTTCCTACTCCGTTCGACTTCTGGTTGAGGTCACCAGGCTTTCACCCTGGGCAGGCCGGGTTCAAATCCCGCACGGAGTACCAAATTCGCCGCGTGTCGAGTGACGCCGACGCGCCTTAAACAACTGCGCCATTGGCTCAATGGATAGAGCACCAGGTTGCGAACCTGGAGACTCCTGGTTCGATTCCAGGATGGCGCGCCATGCTTGCAAGGACTAGTAGCTCAGCTGAGAAGAGCAACCGCCTGTCCAGCGGTAGGTCGTGGGTTCGAGCCCCATCTAGTCCGCCAATCATTCGATGCACCCGTAGCTCAGGGGATAGAGCGCCGGCGTCCGAAGCCGGAGGTCGTCTGTTCAATTCAGACCGGATGCGCCAGCGGCGCGAAAGCGCTGCCAAGGGCAGTTTTGTCAGATATGAAAGTTTTGCAGAGCCGTAGCGCAACTGGTTAGCGCACCGGCCTGTCACGTCGGAGGTTGCGGGTTCGAGTCCCGTCAGCTCTGCAAAGCTTTTACGTCACGTTCGTCTAGTGCTCAGGACGTCACCTTCTCAAGGTGATTACACGGGTTGGAATTGATCTTGCCCCCGTATTTCAGGACACGGGCTATTCGCAATGTAGCGCCTGCTCGATCTGAGCAAGACGCTGTTGGGCAGCGCGATGCTGCCTGAACTCCCTGGGTGATCTCATCTTCAATGCCGAGTGCGGGTGTACCTCATTGAAGTGCTCGAAGGCCGCGGCCATCTGCGCCATCACCGTTCTCGCGTCGGCGAGGTCCATGCGGCTGACGTAGTCGCGCTTAAATGTGTTGACGAAGCTCTCGGCCATGCCGTTGCTCTGCGGGCTACACACGGGCGTGTTCACCGGCTTCAGGCCCAGCTGTCGAGCAATCTTCCGGGTCTCGGCCGCGATGTACGCGCCGCCGTTGTCCGAGAGGAACTCCAGCGTGTGAGTCCCGGGGATGCCATCGATGTTGCCGAAGCGCTTTTCCACGGCTTCGATGAGCATCTCACGCACCGGCTCGCCCGGCAGCCCCTTCCCCTCCCAAGCCCGGAAGGCAAGGATCTCGCGGTCGCAGCAGTCCTTGGTGAAGGTCGCGGTGACTGTCTGTCCCGAGTCGCACTTGATCTCGAAGCCGTCCGAGCACCAGCGCACATTGCTGTGCGCGACCGCCACTTTCCCCTCGTGAGGCCGGCTGGACTGGCGCCGTCGGGGTGCCTTCGGCAACAGCAACGCGTGGCCCGCCATCACGCGGTAGACGCGCTTGGCGTTCACGCGCGCAGCGCCGGTGTTGGCTCGATACCGGTTCACCAGTGCGCAGGCGCGTCGGTAGCCATAGGTTGGCAACTCGGTGATCTGCGCCTTGATCTCGTCGAGCAACGTGGCGTCGCTGAGCTTCGCCGGTCTCTGTGTGCGCGCGTCGATCCAGTTCTCTGGGCGGGTCCGCAGGCGATGAACATTCGAGCGCGCCAACCCCAAGGCCTGGCAGACAGCCTTCACTGGCCGTCCCCGTTCAGCAAGGGCGAGCGCGCAATCCACTTTTTTTCGGCGGCGTACTCCACGGCTTCCTTGAGGATTTCGTTCTCCAGCGTCTTCTTGCCGAGCACGCGCTGCAGCTTGGCAATCTCGGCACGAGCGGCGGCGAGCTCAGAAGCCGGCACCACGGCCTCGCCAGCGGAGACCGCCGTCAACGCTCCCTGTCGCTCCAGCTTGCGCCACTGGAACAACAAGCTGGCGGCAACGCCTTCCTGGCGTGCAACCAGCGACACGCTCATGCCCGGTTCGTAGCTTTGGCGAACCAGTGCGGCCTTCTCTCCAAGGGACCAGCGCCTACGGCGCTGGTCCCTCATGATCACTTCAACGGTATCCGTATTCCTAGTCGTACTCACAGTCCTACTCCTATCTTGAAAGATAAGCGATAGACCGTGTCCTGTCATTCAAGGGGCCAGCTCAGAATCCCGTACGTGACTCCAAATCTCTCGGGGCTAGCGCCTCGAAATCCGTCCGTAGCCGGTCTGGTCTTCGAAGCCAGTACGCCGTAGTTGGAGCTGCAATCGGGAGTTCGAATCTCTCCGGACGGGCCACTAAACTCAGTTCGTTAATCCACCTCTCCGACGAGCCAGCTGCCAATGTCTCACCGCCGAGCACCCTTTCTGATAACGGACTTCAAGACTATCGCGTGGCTGGCGGGGTACCTTGAGGGGGAGGGTTCGTTCCTGCGAAACTCCAAGCGCGTTGCCATAAGCCTTCAAACAACAGACTTTGACGTTGCGCAGAGGGTAGCTGGGCTTATGAACGCGAAGGTGCATCCGGTTTCTCAAGCGGCGGCGCACCACAAGCAGGCCTACGCTGTCCATGTCACCGGCAAGCGAGCGGTTTACTACATGCAACTCGTTCAACCCTACAGGGGGGTCCGTCGTCGCATCCGTATCGACGAGTGCCTCGACGCAGTCGCTCAAAACAGCCAGCATAGGAAGCGACTTGGCCAGGCGTCGGCCCGCATCTCGGATTCGGCTCTATTGGCGGCTTGGTTAGGCCGAGGAGAGGGCGTATCGCTTCGGGCGTTCTCAAACTCCGTTGGCATTGGCCGTAGCTCCGTGTCCCGTCGGTTGAACATCCTGGGTTGCAAGGTCAGTCGAGCCGCGCAGCATGACTCATGCTCAGATGCGTCAAGTTCACCACCAACTCAAGCTTGCTACCCGGCCCTTGACGAGCCGTCGGAGGTCTCGCTGGAATGGACAGCTGGGCTACTTGAAGGGGAGGGGAGCTTCGATTTCATCCAGGGGCGCACACGCGTCTCACTGAAAATGACCGACGAGGACGTCGTTGCCCGGTTCTCCCGCCTCGTCTCAACGACCGTTTGCTACCAAGCGCCCACGCGCGTTGGGTGGAAGGCAAGCTACATCGCAGCAGTACACGGCAATGCGGCAAAGGACTTGATGAGTCGCGTTGCACCACTGATGGGCAAGCGAAGACTAGCCAGAATCTCCCACTGCCTGACTGCGGCTCATGAGCATCGCGTGGCGCTGACGCTAGCGGCAAACCGCGTGTTCGAAGCCCGCTATCCCCAGGCGGCCATTTGCGCCAGATGGGCCAGCCGTCTGCCTGGCGAATCCCTCGAGTCTGTTGCAAAGGAGTTTGGAATCAGCCTCGAGTCGCTCCGGCGTCGGCTAACCGAATGGGGCGTCTATGAAGGCACGCCATCGAAGAGCATTCGCGCGTCAGTTCGCGTGGCCAGCCCTGCCTCTTTGCTCTAAGCCTAGCGTATCAGCGCACGCCACTTTGTCCTGAACCTCTTTCTCTGAGCACCCATGGTCTACAACACACGCATCGCCCCAAGCCCATCTGGATTCTTCCATCTCGGAACCGCACGCACGGCTTACTTCAACTGGCTGGCCGCGCGCGCCTCTGGCGGCAAGTTCCTCCTGCGCATTGACGACACGAACACTGCCAAGTCGCAGGACCAGTTCGTTGACGTCATCTACCAGGCTATGGACTACCTCAAGCTCGGCCACGACCTCACCTTCAAGCAGAGCGACCGGCAGGCCCGCTACCAAACGGTCGCCGGCGACCTGGTCGCAAAGGGCAGGGCGGTCCACCGCGATGGCGCGGTCTTTCTGCAGCACGACCTGGTCCATCAATCGTTCGACGACCGAGCGCTCGGCACAGTCAAGGTCACGAAGCTCGACCTCGACTTCATCAAGAACATGGTGCTGCTGAAATCGGACGGCATGCCGACGTACCACTTCGCGAGCGTCGTCGACGACATCGACTTTGACATCAACCTGGTCATCCGCGGCAACGACCACGTGAGCAACACCATGAAGCAGGTCGCCATCTACGATGCGCTAGACGCCGCCGTGCCCCAGTACGCGCATATCGGGTTGCTTTGCGACCTCAAGACCGGCAAGAAGCTCTCGAAGTCGGACGGCGCCAAGTCGCTGCTCGACTTCCAGGCAGACGGCATCGGCGCAGACGCCATGTGCAACTTTTTGCTCCGCCTGGGCTGGGGCTGTTGGCGCCGATGGAATATTGACCAGCTGTGCCGGTTGAATTTTGACCAGGGGCTAAGGCTGCCTCCGCAGGAGGTCAGCTGTGGATAACTATAGAGACGTTCCTGGTTTCTCGCTCCCTTCATTCAAGGGTTGACTGGCTGAAGTCTTGCGCTCCTGCTCCCTGGACTTGATGCGGCCCTTGGCCTCCTTGGAGCTGTGGCGGAAGCGGTAGGACTCGTTTCCGGTCTCGATGATGTGGCAGTGGTGCGTCAACCGATCGAGCAGCGCGGTGGTCATCTTGGCGTCCCCGAACACGCTGGACCATTCCGCGAAGGTCAGGTTGGTCGTGATCATCACGCTGGTGTGCTCGTAGAGCTTGGACAGCAGGTGGAACAGCAAGGCACCACCGGACTGGCTGAACGGCAAGTAGCCCAGTTCGTCCAGAACCACCAGGTCCATGCGCACCAAACTCATGGCAATGCGGCCTGCGCGACCTTGGGCTTTCTCCTGCTCCAGCGCGTTGACCAGATCCACCGTGGAGTAGAACCGCACCCGCTTGGCGTGCCGGCTCAACCCGGCAATGCCCAGTGCGGTGGCCAGGTGCGTCTTGCCCGTGCCAGGCCCACCGATCAGCACAGCGTTCTGCGCATCGTCGGTGAAGGACAGGTCTGAGAGTTTCTGGATCAGCGCCTTGTCCACCTGCGACACCTCGAAGTTGAACCCGGCCAAGTCGCGGTGCATGGGGAAGCGGGCCGACTTCATCTGGTGCGCAATCGAGCGCATCGCCCGGTCCGCATCTTCGGCTTGCAGCAGATGCTCCACCAGCCAGCGTGAGGCATCCAGCGTCGAGTCCCCACCTTGCTCGACCAGATCCGCCCAGGCCACGGCCATGCCGTTCAACCTCAATGCCTTGAGCTGCGCGTGAACATCCCGTGTCGTATCACGCATGACGCACCTCCTGATCATCCAGGTGGGTGGGACGCAGCCGGTCGTACCGCGCTGTGTCGGCCTTGGGCGCCAAGGTCAATTGCAGCGCGGTCTCGGCCTGCATTGGGGTCACCGGGTTGTTCAACCGCGCCAGCACATTGCGAACGTGCTCCACGCTGATGCTGCCGCTGGGGGCCATGCCTTCGAGCACCAGCTCTACAGCCACCAGCACCGCCTCCAAACCCGCCTGCGGAACCACCGCCAGCACCTGCGCCATGACCCGGTCACCTCCGGCGTGGCGCAACAAAGACTGCCGCAGCCGCAGCAGCGCAGGCGGCAGATCCAGGAAGGGTGTTCCATTGCGAAGCGCACCCGGCTTGCGCTGCACCAGGTCGATGTAGTGCTGCCAGTCAAAGACGGTCTGTCCACTGCCCGAGAGCCGGGCGTGGCTGGCCACCACCGCATCCATGGCAGCCACCTCCACCCGCTCCGGATACACCCGGGTGCTCACGATGTGACCCGCCCATTCACACGGCACCGAGTAACGGTTGCGGGCGGCCACCACCAGGCAGGTGCTGCTTACCCGGGCCAGGCGCTCCACATAACCATCAAAGAGCGTCGGCATGGACATGAGGTGGCCCCTCTCCAACTCCAGCATCTCACCCACGGTGAACTGTCGATGGATCGGGTGCGACGTGTCGGCCCACACCGAGCGGCAACGCTCTGCCAGCCAGGCATTGAGTTCGATGAATGAGCCGAAGCGCCGGGTGCTCGCCTCGATCCAGATACGCCGGCGGCTGTCCTGCACGTTCTTCTCCACCACCCCTTTCTCCCAACCCGAGGCCACGTTGCAGAAGTCCGGGTCGAACAGGTAGTGGCTGCACATGGCCGCAAAGCGCGCGTTGACGATGCGCCCCTTGCCCCGCTTGACCTTGTCCACCGCGGTCTTCATGTTGTCGTAGATGCCCCGCCGCGCCACCCCGCCAAGCGCCTGGAACGAGCGCGTGTGCGCGTCAAACAGCATCTCGTGCCCCTGGCTGGGATACGCCACCAGCCAGAACGCTCGGCTGGCACACAGCTTCAAATGCGCGACCTGCACGTTGTAGAACACGCCGCCCACCACCATCGCCTCATCGCTCCAGTCAAACTGGAACGCCTCGCCCAACTCAAAGCTCAAGGGCACGAACGCCTTGGCCGGACTGCTGTCAGAGCGCGTGCGCCACGCCCGGATGAAGTCCGTGACCGCGCTGTAGCCACCGCGGTAACCCTGCGCCTGGATCTGGGAGAACAGTGCCCTTGCAGAACGCCGGCTTTGCTTGGGCCGGTGCGCATCGGCCGCCAGCGCCTGGTGCAGCGTGCCCTCGAACGCCGTGAGCTTGCGCTCAACGACGCGTCGCTCGTACTTCGGAGGCTCATGGCCGGGGGCCTTGAGCCATTTCTTGACCGTGTTTCGGGCCAAGCCGGTTCGCTTGGAAATCTCGCTCAGGGAGAGTTGGTCGCGCAGCTTCATGCGCCTGACCTTGCCAATCATGTCCATGGTGATCACCTAATTTCCCTGCTGAAAGTTTCAGCAGGTCAGTGGAACACCCTGGTCAATTTTCAGTAGGCACTTCGACCTCTAGATGGTCAGTTTTCGGTCGGCGTCAACACCTATACGAAGCAGGACCACTTCGTACTAGGAAACCATGGAACTCATCGGAACAATCAAGGCCTACGGTCAAGACCTCGAGGTCAGGGAGACACGCTATCGGGACGGAGCGCTCGCGTTTATCGTGCAATCCCGGCAAGGCGAGGCGTACGGGACTCTGAGCGTCAACGTGCCCGGCCTCGAGCTGGCCGAAGGCGAATTCCTCGCCAAGACCTGGTCGGAAAACGAACCGCTTCGCGCGCCAGCGCTGGCCTTGACAGCATTCACCGACACCGGCAAGCGCGTGCCAGTCGGGTTCTGCGACGCCGAGGTGTGGGTGCGGCAGAGGGCCCATTGATGGCAGCCTTCGACCCTGACATCCAAGCCATGCTCGACGAGCGGGCACGCACGATGGCAGCTTTCACGGCGGACCATCGGCCACTGGCGCTCTACGCGCTTTATCGTGCGGACCTCCAGATGCCGACCGGCAAGCTGGCTGCACAGTGCGGTCACGCGTTCGACCTGGCCCATGACCGCGCCAAGCTCGAGCGACCGGAAATCACCGCTCAGTACCGAGGCAGCGGCAACGGAACCAAGCTCGTGATGTACGGCAAGAACGTCGGCCAGCTGATACGCGCATACCGGGAAGCGAAAGCCGCGGGCCTGCCCTGCGAGCTCATCATCGACCGGGGCCATATTCTCCTGCCGCACTTCACCGGCAAGCCCATCATCACTGCCGTTGGTATCGGCCCAGCCTACAAGGACGAGGTCGCCAACATCACCAAGCGATTCACGCTGGCGCGCTAGCCCCGTGCGTCTCATTCCAACGCCCCCACGTCATCGACGCTGGGGGCGCTTTTCCTGGTCAGGCGCTCAACGCTCGCGCGGCGAGCTCCAGTTCAGCTTTTGCTGAAGCGTCTTGAACAGGTTGTAGTCCTTCAGGTGCAGCATCTTCACGGTGGTCGCACCCTGCGAGACGTGGACCCGCGTTCCGTCCGTGAGCGGCCCGCCGTATGGCTGCCCGTCGCAGACCACCCTCGACTCCACCGTCCCTCGCACAACGACTTCGACCTTCACCGAGCTCGGAAGCGAGATGGGCCTTGCGGTCAACGAATGTGGGTTCAGTGGCACCAGGGCGATGGCTGCCAAGGAGGGGTGCAGGATGGGCCCGTTGGCCGACAGGGCGTAGGCGGTCGAGCCGGTGGGCGTCGTGATGATGAGCCCGTCCGCACGCAGGGAGAAGACGGGCTGCTCGTCCACGAAGACGTCGAACTGAGCGAGCCGGCCGAAGCCGCCGTTTGTGAACACGACGTCGTTGAAGGCAAGCCCCCTCGACTCTTCGCCGTCCAGCCCTGCCTCCAGAAGAATGCGGTCCTCGACCGTGTACTCGCCGGCCTGGATAGCATCCAGCATCCGTTCAATGTCCTTGGCAGCAACGTCGGTGAGGAAGCCGAGGGTTCCAAGGTTGACGCCAAGAATGGGTTTGCCCCAGCCGAAGAGGTTGCGAGCCACCCCGAGCAGGGTGCCGTCCCCGCCGATGGCAATGGCAATGTCCGCCTCCTGCCTGGCCGACTCGATGAGCTCAGAACTCCAGTTCTTGCCGTCCCATCCGCCCTTGTCGGGCCCCACCAGAACCCGTAGGCCCTTGAGCTGCGCCCAGGAGACGATTTCGTTGAGAACACCCCATGCGTGGGGGTTGTTGGGCTTGCTGAAGAGGGCCAGGGTCGTCATTGTTGTTTTTGCGGTGCAGGAATCGGAAAACTTGTTCTTTGGGGAAACCTAGAAGGCCAGCTCTGCGCCGGCCCCGTTGAAGGGGTAAGGGTTCTTCGTCTTCTCGACCGCCGCCTCCAGCAGCTCGGCCAGGTCGGCGTGTACGGGGATGTGGTAGCGCTGTGCCAGGCGGTCAAGGTAGCGCATCTTCTGCGCGTCTCCAGGAAAGCCCAGCAGCAACTTTGACGACGCCGCCAGCAAGCCGAATTCGGTGTTAGTCGTGAAGCCAGGCAGGGTTGCGACGTCACGGGGCACCCAGAACACGACCACTGTGGCCTGATTTAGGGCCTGCCATTCCCACTGCACCTGCGGGTCATACGTGTTGGGAGGAAGCCCGCCTCCAACCGTCTCGGGGACGAAGACCTTCCCGTCGAAGTCCAGACCCCGAAGAATCTCCAGCGCTTGCGGGCGCCAGGACTTCGTGGCGGCATCGCGCGGCGTGGGGCCCGCGAGGAAGATGGATTTTTCGAGGGGCTGCTGTGCAAAGATGATGTGCATTTGGAGAAAGAAGTAGGATTTCGAGGGCTTTAGCCCGTGAAGCGGACGGGGTGCTGCTCACCCCGGGAACTGACGAAAGCGGCCCGCGCCATGCCACTCATCGCCATCCACCGGATAGGCATGACCAATACGCGCAGACCAGACGTCCACCATGTGGCAGAACGCCGCGAGCTCGTTCATCACACGACCGTTGCTCGAGTAGTCCTGCATTTCGCCTTCCACGTACGTCAGCGCGTTGAGCTGCGCAGGTGTCAGTACCAACGCATACTCCTGCAGCTTGGCCGCGCGAAAAGCCTTGAACGCGGCTTTGGTATCCAGGCCCTGGCGGTTTACAACCTGGCCGTCGGAGTGCACCAATATGCGCCAAGGCTTCTCGAGGTCGTGCAGGTACAGGATGAGCAATGCGTCTGAAATCGAGAACGGCAGCGGGCGACCCAACGCTTTGGTCAGCGCATACAGGTGGCGACCGTAGTTCATCGAATCGACCACATGGTCCAGGTAGCCCCCATCCCAGGCCTGATGGTTGTGCGTCGACCCGCGCGTGGTCTCGAACAGCTTGCGGTTGTCCGCGAGGATGTGCTTGCAGGCTGTGTGGGCAGGTTCGTCGATAAGGTCCAGCAGGTCCTGGATTTGCAGGTAGTCCAGGATTTGACTAAGGCAGCGAACGTTGGTGGTAGGCATGAAGCAAAGGCTAGATTGAGCGAAGCCTGGCCGGGCGTTCTCAGAAGACGAGAGCTTGGCTGGGACCGCCAGTGCCAAGGGATTGGGACTGCGCGGAGATGGAGCGGCTGACAAAGTCCGCGAGCTTGGCCAGGCGTTGTGGCGTTGCATCCGCCAAGTCGACGTACTGGTCGATGCCCGCTTCGACCTGGAAGGCCTGGAGCTCGCGGGCGTATTGGGCGGCGTTGATGCCAATCAGGACGGTGCGCAGCGATTCGATGTGCTCGCCCTTCAACGCACCCACAATCTCCTTCTGGATGTCCGCTGGCCGCATGCGACTATCGTTGTCGACGCCGTCGGTGCCGATGAAGACGATGCCGTTGACCAGGTAGTCCTGCTGGGCCAGCGTCTTGGCGTAGGCGTTGGTTGCACTTACCGCGGCAAAGGTGGCGTCGGCCAAGGCGGTCAGCCCCTCGCAGGTTGGGGCCACGTACGAGGCCACATCCACCTGATTCAGAGGCAGGAACCCGTGCACCTCGTCGACGCTGCGATTGAATTCGACGACGCGCAGCAGGAGGAACTCGGCACGAGGGCTCTTTCTGCAAGCACCGACCACCGTGACTTTGAGCTTGTTCAACTCGTCCGCGAACGAGGAAACCGAGCCGGTCTTGTCCATCACGACGGTCACAAGGGTGTACTCCGTCGAGCCGAGCGTCTCTGGACGGACGGCGGAGAACGCAAAGCCGGAGACGCTGCCGAGCGTCATGGTGTCATCAACGAGTTTCATGGGAATCCTTTCTGGTCTAGAGACGGGTTGTCTCAACCCGCCCGGTCCAAGCGGTTTAGAGGTTACTTGCGCCCGTTGGCCACGAGTTCGCCCAGCACGTCGGTCGACGTCGCCGTACGCAGGCCGCGAGCGGTCATGTCCGCCAGGAACGACTGGTACTGGGCTTCGAACCCACCTACCGGCGAGATGCAGTCGGTCAGGAGCACCAGCTTGCTGAGACTGTCGGCGCCGAAGTTGTCGGCAATGTGCTCGGTCGTGGCCTTGACGCAGTGGCTGCCCGCCTCGCCGGCAATGAGCACTATGTCGGCCTGGGCCAGGATGTCGATGAGGCCGCGATTGAGCTGCGTGGTGGGGTCGTCGGCCGCCGGAACCTCGGCCATGACCGCGCTGTAGTGCTCGGTCCAGGGGTTCGAGCCCTTGGTCACCTTGTTTACGATGCCGAGGAACGCCTCCTCCCATGCGACGTAGGCGGCGCGCACATCGGCGTGCACGTTGTGCCCCCAGGTTCCGATTTCGCAGTGTGGCGTCCAAACCATGTGGACGTAGCGGCCACCCGCCTCGAGCGCGTCCAGGTAGGCCAGCACGCGGTCCGTGGCCTTCGGGTGGCGCGGCAGATAGGCGCCAGCTCGCACCTGGGCGGCGGTGATTTGGGTGAACGGGTCAACGGGCGAACCGTCACCCTTCATCCACATGGCCGGGCGCTCGATGCCCACACGGTGATGGGAGTCCAGCGTGACGGAGATATCCGAGAGGCCGCGCAGACCGCGATTCAGGAGCTCGGTCAGTCTCAGCATGTCAGCGTGCGCGCCGGGGACGGCGAGTTGCGGCCGGAGGACCTCGCCAGGCTTCAGTGGGTCCGCGGGCAGGTAGGCGGACGGCAGGTCGCAGAAGTCGTTTTGCGGGTCGATGACGAGAAGGTGGATGTTGTGCTTCATGCGGAGCTCCTTTGCCGTTGTGTTGTGCTCAGTATAGCATCGTTAGTTTCTCCGTGCAACTAACAGCGGAATCGAGGGCGCCCAGCGCAAAAAAAATGAGTGCGGAACAGGCAAGGGGAGGGGCCTTGTCGTGGCCTTGCCCAAAAAGTGTCGTTAGTTCTATAATGATACTAACGGCCTTCCCGCAGGCTTATCCCACAAAGCTCCCTCTAAAGAGGAATCCCATGTTTCAAACTGTCATCTGCACGGTCGACGTCGTGCTACTGACCCTGAAGGAGCACAAGCTCCACGTCGCGCTCTTCAAGCGGGACAAAGAGCCCTTCGCCGGCAGCTACGCCCTGCCCGGGGGCTATATCCATGCCGACGAAGACAACACAGCGTTTGATGCGGCGCTGCGCGTTCTCAAGGCCAAGACCGGGGTCACGAGCCCCTACCTCGAGCAGTTGGCGACATTCTCGGGCGCGGAGCGCGACCCTCGCGGATGGTCCGTCTCCATCGTCTACTACGCGCTGATGCCGCTGGAGGTTTTGGAAGCCGCCGACCAGGCGGGAATGCAGGTGTTGCCCGTCAGCGCCGTCAAAGACCTGCCCTTTGACCACAATGACATTGTTGCGGCGGCCGTCAAGCGCGTGCGCAGCAAGAGCATCTACTCATCGCTGCCGGCACATCTGTGCGGCCCGCAGTTCACGCTGCCTGAGTTGCAGTCGGTTTACGAAGCGGTGCTGGGCAAGACACTGAACAAGGTGAGCTTTCGCCGAAAGGTGGACGAGCTCGACCTGGTGGAAGAGATTCCTGGCGCCAAGACCGAGGTCATCTCGCAGCGGCCCGCGCAAATCTACCGCCTGAAGCGCAAGTTCCGCCACAAGCTTTCGACCGTCGAGCGGGCACTGCTGTCCTGAGGCGGCAACGCGATGAAGACCACATCGTGCGGCGTGCTCATCCGGAACGCGGCCGGCCAACTCCTGGTGGCCCATGCCACGGGCCAGCGCCACTGGGACATCCCCAAGGGCGGTGCCGAACCCGGTGAATCGCCCAGGGAGGCAGCGGTCCGGGAGGTCCTGGAGGAAACAGGGCTGGTGCTGGCGGCCGAAGCGCTTCGGGAAGTGGGCCTTTTCGCCTACAGGTCCGGCAAGGACCTCCATTTGTTCACAACGACGCTGGCGGAGGCCGATTGCGACCTGGGCCGGTGCCAGTGCACAAGCCATTTCCCTCACTTCCGGACCGGCGTCTTGACGCCTGAGGTCGACGAGTACAGGTGGGTGGACCTGCCGGAAGTACCGAAGTACTGCGCGCTTTCGATGACGGCGCTTCTCCGAACGTTGCCGGGCCTCGAGGCAATCGCCGGACCAAAACGCTGAAACCCGGCCGCTACACAGGCTCATGCCCAAGCACACTCGCGAACCACCGAAGCGCTCTGCAAAGTCCTACGCCGTCTGGCTCCTGAGCCGCCGGGAATACTCGGCCAGGGAGCTTCAGGACAAGCTCACGAACCGCGGGTACCCGGCCGAGGAGGCGACCTCTGCGGTGGGTGAAATGCAGCGTCACGGCTTCCAGGATGACGGGCGGTTTGCCGCGGGTGCCGCGCGCACCTCCGCCCTCCGACTGGGCAACCGCAGCGTGACCGCGAAGCTTGCGGCCAAAGGCATCTCCAAAGAGCTCGCGGCTGAGCAGCTCGAGCAGCTCGAGCCCGAGGAGACACGCGCCCTACGCGTTGCGGAGCGTTTCGAGGGAAAGCCCCTCGACGAGGCCCTCAAGGCCAAGGCCTACCGGTACCTGGCATCGCGGGGATTTTCTGGTGGGGCGGTCAAGGCCGCCATGCGTCACCTCCACGCAGAGGCCCAGCGGCGCGCCGAAGAGGAGGATGGACGGCCTGTCTAAAGGGGTGAGGGGTCGAGTTGCCTATACGGCTGCAGGACAACACACAAAGGAACCCTTCATGACCATCCGCTTCAACACCGGTGACCTCCTGGCCCAGCAAGGAATCATCGTCCACGGCTGCAACTGCTTCGGCAAGATGGGCTCCGGCATGGCCAAGGCCATTCGAAACCGCTACCCGTTCGCCTACCGCGCCTACATGAACCGCTTCGAGGTGTTCGGCCTGCAGCTCGGCGACATCGTCGCGGTGGCCAATCCAAAGCTGCGCATGCAGCAGCCCGAGCTCATGAGGCACATCAGCCAGTTCGACGAGAGCATCCCCGAGGGAGTCATCGTCGTCAACGCCATGACGCAATACGACTACGCCACGAGCGACGACACCAGCACCCGCGTCTTCGCCGACTATCCGGCCATCGAAGCTGCGTTTGCCCGCATCTACATGATTGCCGCGGCAACCAAGATGCCGGTGAACTACCCCCTCATTGGCTGCGGCCTTGCCCGAGGCAAGTGGCCCGAGGTCCGCGAGCGTATCGAACGCTCGATGAAGAACATCGACAGCGACCTGTGGCTCCTCCCCGGCGCAACCGTCGAGTAAGAAATCCGTTCTCTACTTCAACCACCGCTCCTTTTCCAAAGGGCGGTGGTTTTCTTATGGGGTTGGGCGTGATGTTCGTCGCGCATTGACGGGATTTGGGACGCACCGAGGCGCGTTTCGGACACGAGGCGACAGCTATCATTGGCGCCAAACAGGCAAGAAGCAGATGATGAGATTCGACTTTCGCAGGGAGGGGCTTTTAGCCTGCTTCCCATGACCGCGCGCAGCACGCAGGCGCTTCGCGCCCGAACCGCTCAAATCCTCAAATTCCTGGACTCCCCCGTCTACGGGGTGACGCGGACATCCAGCCTCCCGCTCACCGGCGCGGCATTCTTCTACGCGACAGGCGCTGCAAGTTGGCTGTTCAGCCCCGCCCTGGCTGGCGCCCTGGCAGCCACGTTGACGCTGCGAGCGGCGCTCAAAGGCCTTCGCATTCGCCTCGACGCTGCTGGGTTCGCGGCACAGAGCCACCCGAGCATGTCTGCCGCCGAGCGAGCCGCGATGCAAGAGATTTGGGGCCGCTGGTCGATACATGCCGGCAAGAGTGCGCTCCAGGCGCTTGCGTTCTGCGCAGGCGCCGGCCTGACTCCCGCGATTGCCTACGGACTTGGAACGCTCCTGGCCGACCCTCTCGAAATCTTGATGCAAGCGTTGGGCACAACAGGAATTGCACTGGCCTGGAGCCTCGTTTTCATGTCCAGGCGAGGGTACTGGGTGCGGCCGCTGCGAAGGGTCTTCGGCAGTTCAGGGTCGGTCCAGAACACTGACATTTAGTTTAGGTCGAGGGCTTCCTAAAACGTATCGGTCGTGCTAAAATGCTTCTCCTACGCTAAAGAGAAGAGCCATGAACGCGCCAATCACGTACATCCCCGGATTTCTGAAAGACCCCGACGCCGTCTTGAACGCGCTTTGGAACGAGCTCGCCTGGGAACGCCGCGGCACGACGCCGCGTCGTGAGTACTACTCCAACGAGCATCCGGTGCCCTACGCCTACGGGGTGGAGGAGTTCAAGCGCGAATACCAGCCACAGCCTTGGCATCCGGTCGTCCTTGACATCAAGGCGGCTCTCGAGGAGCGCACGAACACCAAGTTCGAGGTCTGCTTCTTGAACGGATACGAAGACCAGCGTGACCACCTTGGGTGGCATGGCGACAATTCCAGCGAAATGGACGACGCTCGCCCTATTGGCATCGTCACAGTCGGCGCGGAGCGCGACATCATGTTTCGACGCAGAGGCGACAAGGAAAGCATCGAGCGGCTCAAGCTCCAGCATGGAAGCCTGTGTCTCATGGCCCCAGGTATGCAAGACCTGTGGGACCACAAAATCCCAAAGGCCGGCTTCTCCTGCGGCACGCGCATCAGCTTGACGTTCCGCGGCTACGTCGCCTGACAACAACTGACCCTACGAGCCCCGAAGCCGCAGCTGGCCTCGGGGCTTTTTCTTTGCCGCCGTGCGTGCATCCAACGAAGGAGGCAAAGGCGCGGCCGGCGGGGGACTGAGGCCGGCACGACTCCGTGCGAAACACAGCAAAAGGCTAAGGGCGCTATCCCTAAGGGCGGGGAGTGAATCGCGGTGGTGGGCCCGCTGCGCTCCCGGGTCAGCGCAAGCTGTTAGCAGCCGCTTGATTCCCGCCGGACCCCGCCACCTCGACGGAGTTTTCCTTGGTCGGGCGCGATGGCTTTCCTATCGACGCGCGGCCGCCCGGACCGGAGCAAACGATTGCCGGTGCTCGGGGCAGGGACCGCGCGTGCGTAGTGCTTCCATATGGGCGGCAACGCCGTACCCGGAGTGCTTGGAGAAGCCATAGCCGGGGTAACGCGCGTCCAGCTCGACCATATGCCGGTCTCTGCGCACCTTGGCAACGATGGACGCGGCGGAAATTTGCGGGCATAGGGCATCACCGCCGACCAGGCTCTCCAGCTGGTTGGCTGCAAAGTTCTCGAAGCGTGGCAGCCGGTTTCCGTCAACGCGAATCAGGTCCGGACGGACGGGCAAGGCGGCAACGGCGCGCTCCATGGCCAGGAAGGTCGCCTGCAGGATGTTGATTTTGTCGATTTCCTCGGCGGTGGCCACCCCGACGCCTACCCAGCAATGCTCCTCGATGAGCGGCAGAAGAGCCTCGCGTCGGCGTGCACTCAGTTTCTTTGAATCGTCGAGGCCTGGAACCAAGACGTCGCGGAAGATGACCGCAGCCGCATAGACAGGCCCCGCGAGCGGGCCGCGGCCTGCTTCGTCAACACCGCAAACCAGCTTGAAGGGGGAATTGCTCATGTGGCGCCATTTCGAGACCTGTGAGCTTTTCGAGGGATTCGCCAAGTCTCTGGTCCGTCCCCCTATAGGCGCCGTCGTTTAGCCGCTGGCCCGGGCGGCTTCGCTACACCGGGGCAGGACCAACAGAAAGGAATGACATGACAATCTCTCTTGCGCCCACCGATGCAAATGCGACCGACCCTCTAAGCTCAGTCGCGCTCAACCAAGCGCTGGCGGAAAATGAGGCTGAACTTGCCGCCGTACAGGCGGAGATGGACCGCCTGCGAAAAATCCGAAGCGGGCTGCTGCGACAAACGCCCGTCGCTTGCGAGCGCAACAACTTCGGCCAAGGCTGCGGTGCGGTCACCTCCATCGGCGAACTGACCTACATCCAGACGCACTGGTATGAGGGCCCGCATGGCTGCAGCGGCGGCGACACCTGGCATCGAGGTGAAGGTCAATTCGTCTGCCCAAGCTGTGGGCACCGCAACCGGCTTTACAACCGAAAGGACGTCGAAAAGCTGGCTGGGCTCTTCAGGGTCATCCAAGCCGTGTACGACCGCTGAACTGATTGAACGAACGCCTTGGTCCTTCCGGGGCGTTTTCTTCTGCCTGCCAGGCTAACGAAGAACGCAGAGCCAGCACCAAAGAGTACTTCCGGCTAAACGAATGCTCTAGATGTGCAAACGACTCTACGCAGCACACCCAATGGAATTCCCGGCCCTCACGGAACGAACCTACAACGACAGCCGCCGCAAGCTCTCCGTGCTGGCACAAGCCATGGCACTGGACGTCATCCACCGCGCCCAATCGCAGGCCGTCACTCTCATCCTTCAGGCCGGCCTGCCGGACGATGCTGCACGGCTCCTCAAGAGCGATATTGCCGAGTCGCTGCTGGCAAAGGACGTTGCCCGCGTTGTGGAATGCGAGGGCTACCTGCAAGTTCCAACTGCAGCCCGGAGGGAGGAAATCCTCGAGCAGGCGCTGGTGGGTACCTTGCTCGGCTGGGTTTCGCAGAAGGTGGAGCAGGAGGACGCCCATCGGCTGCTTCAGGCGGTGCTTTCGCTATACGAGCCGTCCAACCCTGACGGAAGACCCTGACCACCCCGAGCGGGTCGCCCCCAGGCAGTGCCACCCCAAGCGAGACCCGCGATGACAACTGAATACACTCCTGACCGCAAAGAGACGCTCGAGCGTCGCATGTTCGACGACCTCCTCGCGGACCGACGGCTCTCCCGCCGATTGACCTACGCGAAGTACGCGGTCATCGCGACCCTCGGCCTGAGCTATCTGGGCGTGCTCGGTTTCGGCTTCTTCAAGTCCGCGGCCCAGCCCATCGTTCCCGGTGGATACGCTGCCATGATTCGCATCGAAGGCGAAATCGGACCAGGCAAGGCGGCCAGCGCCGAGCGGCTGAATCCCCTCCTGGAGAAGGCCTTCGCTGACGTGAACGCCAAGGGCGTCATCCTGCGCATCAACAGCCCGGGAGGCACGCCGGTCCAGTCGGCGCTCATCAACGACCGCATCCTGCAGCTCAAGAAGCAATACCCGGAGAAGAAAGTGGTGGCGGTCGCCGAGGACATGATGACCTCGGGCGCGTACTTCATCTCCGTCGCAGCGGACAAGATTGTGGTCAACCGCTCCACCATCGCTGGCTCCATCGGCGTCATTACCAAGGGCTTCGGTTTCCAGGGTCTGATGGACAAGCTGGGCGTGGAACGCCGGGTCGTGACCGCAGGTGAGTCAAAAAACATGATGGACCCGTTCGGGCCCCAGACGGACGACGAGAGGACGAAGCAGTCGGAGCTCCTGTCGGCCATCCACAAGCACTTCATCGATGCGGTCAAGGCCGGCCGGGGTGCCCGACTTCACATGGAGACACCGAATTTGTTCTCGGGAACCGTTTGGACGGGCGAAGAGGCCGTTCAACTCGGCCTTGCTGACACCCTCGGAGATATCGAATCTGCGGCCCAGGCAAGCTTCGGCACCAAGAACATCCATGAGTACGCGCCGGCGCGTGGTCTGCTGGAGTCCCTCATCTCGGGCGTCAGCGTGCAAGCTGCGGCGCTCCTCAAGCCAGAGGTCGAAGGCCCGCAACTCCTTCCCCGATAGGGTCATTGCTGAGTCCAAAGGAGGGCGCCATTGGCGCCTTTCCTCATGGCCCAACCCGGTCTACGACTGGCAAGAAAAAAGCGCCTCCTGGGGAGGCGCAGAAGAAGAGACTTAGTGAACCGTCGAGAATTCTGCCTTGAAGCGGTCGATTTCCTTGAGAATCCCTGCGTCGCGGCAGCACAAGTTGTCGATGAGGCAGACGCGGTGGCTGCCGTTGACCACAAGCTGGGCTCGGAGGAACCAACCTCGAAGCCAGTCCTTCCGGACATTCTCCACGACGTACTTGCGGCCGGTCGTCTTGTCGATGACCTGCTTGCCGACCAGGGGATGGCCGGGCACGTAGTGGTGCGACGGGTAGAAGGCATTGCGTTGAGCGCGCGCAGCCTTCACCTTGAGCCAATGAACCAGGTCGAAATGCGAGTACTCGACAGCGGGAACCGAAGAGTGCGGGAGAGCGATGGCGTTCATGAAGCGTCCTTACTGAGTTAACCTGCCTCGTCTAGATACGAGCTCGAGTGGCCGGCGGCGAGGTCTAACCCTTAGGCACCGCCGCTGCCAACACGGCAAAACGCCCTCGGGGGAGGGCGTTTCACGGAGGAATCGGAGAGCTGCTAGTCCGAGCGAAGGCAGAACTGCTCGAAGGCTGCCTGAAGAAAGCCGACCGGTCCGTACTCGCGGTTGACCGCCTCTGCGCCTTCGTGGCCACCGGATTGCCGATACGCAAGCGTTTCTCCTTCGCGCACGTACCAAAGCTGCTCTCCCGCTGGTCCACGGTCCAGGCTGACGAACAGCGAAAGAGCCGGGCGCAGAAGAGAGAGGCCATGACAGACGTCCGACAAGATGCTCTCCGAGGGCTTGGTCTCGTGCAGCCACATGGCGGTCGGTTCCTCGCGCCGAACCTCGACCCCTCTCGCCTTTAGAAGAGGCAGGACTTCGGCTTTGAACGCGTTGATTGCGGTCGCGCTGGCGTGAACAACGAGGGTGGTCTCGTACTTGGACAAAGGTAGCGCTCCTGTTGGGTTAGATGCTCGGTGTAGCCATATGAGTTTGGCGAGCACATCGCGAACCGCAGGCTCGCTCCCGCAAGGTTGGGGCGGCGAGATGAAGCTGGCCGGCAACACTTCCCCCTCCGTTAGTGCGCCCAATCTGGCGCAAAGGCACTGGAAAGGCTATTCTCCGAACGTCGCGATAGCCCGCGTAATTGGATTCAAACTGAGCCAACGCGAAGGTGCACTTATGGACATTCCCAAACTCCCCGCCTTCGTTGGCCCTGATTCACCCACCGCGGACCGCATGCATTGGGTCCGTGTCCCTTTCGATGTTGTGCTCGGGATGTACAAGGAGTCCGTGCTTCGCGTACAGCGCCATCACTTGCGCCGCGCTAAGGAAGCTCGACACATCACAGGTTCCGACAACCCCCTGCACGTCAACTTTCTTGCAGCACGGACTGCTGACGGAAAGACTCGACTGATTGACGGGTACACCCGCATCACCGCCATCCTGCACGAGGGGAAGGTTGCTCCTGCCCAGGTGTGGCTGGGGGTTGCCGATTGCGAGAGCATCACGGATGCAGAGAAGCTCTATGACGCCGTCGATAGCCGCGCGGCCGTCAAGCGGGGCCGGGATGCATTTGAGGAAGGGTTACGTCGCTCAGGCCTTCTGGGCAAGCTCACCAGCCCGGCCTTCGTGCGAGGCCAGGCCGTGTCAGCTGTCGCTGCGGCTGCCGGCGACCGCGACATCCGTAAGGCCGTCTACGAGCTGCGCAAGGGTATTCAGGTGCTCGACCCCATTTCAATTCGAGCGGGCCGCAGCGGGCTTCCTGCTGGCGCCCTGGCAGCACTGCTGGTCGTCGCATCGAAGGAGGAAAGCCGGGCGCCGGAGGTACAGGCCTTTGCAGCTGCGATTCAGCATCCAAAGGAGGTGCCGCTCGAACGACGCAAGGAGCTCGAAGCAGCCTTCAAGTGTGCCGAAGCCTTGAAGCATCGACGAGAGGCAAACGCGCTTTCCGGCAAGAACGTGGAACCCATCATGGAGTTGGTCCTCGGGTACTGGGAGCAGCATTCGGGCAGGGGTGGTCCTCGAGCAACTCCTGTCAAACGCGACGAGTACCTGGCGACCCCCGCCTGAAGCACGAAAAAGCTCCCCTCAAAGCACTTGCTTCAAGGGGAGTGTTCGGAATGATGGCTAGGCCAGTTCGGTTTCGAGCGATTCGATGGCGGTGATTTCCCATCCTCGCTCCAGGCTGAGAGAGGCTTCGTTGCCCTGGTTCTCGCCCAGCACATCGAAGAGGAGCTTCAGGAAAGCACTTGGAGGATAGAAATTCTCCGCGGCCTCCTCATGTGGGGCCTCGACTGCCAACACGATGGTGACAAAGCAGCGGGTTCCAGCTCGGTTACCAGAGCGCTCCGGGCAAACCTGGCCGCGCACCAGGGTCGCCACGCCTTTCGGGAAGGTCCGAGCCTTCGCGTGACGGGCATTGAACGCCTGGATGAACGCGTCACTCAACTGGCCTGCGGAGACCGTAGCGTTGCGGGTAAAGCCGGTAGCGTCGAATTCGACGTTAAATTGCGCCATTTATGTTGCCTTTTTGATTACAGGAGGGGCACAACGTGCCGATGTACTACTTCCTGTAGAGACGCCGGCAAGGCGGCCCTATACCGAGCAGGTCAACTCAGCGAGCATCTCCATGCCCAACAAAATCGTGTTCATCGGCAACTGGCGCTTCTTCGAAGGCCGCAAGTACTGGCACACGGACATCGACCTTGTTGCCGATATGCGGCGCAAAGGCGTGCGTGACGGCAAACTCCACGGGGTTGCCCTGGAAGCGTTCGTCGTCGCCTGTCTGCGGACGCCGGACTATCAGGTACTCGGCGTCCCAATGGACGCTCAGGACTATGCCGCGGTCAGCGCTGCTGCACTCGAGGCGGCGTAAAGGCGCCTCGTTCTTCAATCCCCTGTCGACTCCTTGTCTACAGGGGATTTTTTTCAGCCAAAAAGGAAATCCCCCGGCAGCTCAAGCTGCGGGGGGATGAATCATCCCGCGGGGCCCATCACGGAACCCAAGAGAGCGCGGCATCGAAGTCGCTTGCGGCCATGGGGACGCCGACCTTGCAGATATGCAAAAACGCGTCCTTTGCTTCCTGCGCAGTGGCGTACTCCATCTCGGTGACCACCACGCGCGCTCCTGAGAATGCCCCAGAAGCTTCGTCGAACCACTTCAGGCCATCGTTGAGAACGGTTTCCTCGAAACCAGCCCACTCGTTGGTCCAGCGGCGGCGCATCAGCGGGCTTGCGACCAGACTGCTGAGCAGGGCTCGCGCCGGCAGCCGGAATCCCGAGTCAGCCTCTGCCTGGTCGACGAACTCCAACTTCTTCTCCCGGAGGTTGGCAACCAGCGCCTTGCCGTCGGCCCACACTGCTCGTTCGGCAGTCGTCAGGTCGTCAGGAAGGGGGCTCGCCTCGTCACGGGCCACCCAAGCGAGGGTCGCAAGCCGGTTCTGGCCGTCCAGTAGCAGCGAACTCGTGGAGTTCCCGCGCAGCATGTGCACGGGGCCCAGCCTTGTACGGCCGGCTTGACTGATGTCGGCCCGGCCATAGGGGGACCAGAGCAGGAAGGCGCCGATAGGGTAGCCGCGCAGGATGGATTCCAAAAGCGCCATTACATCGGCCCTTGTCCAAACGTAGGGGCGTTGGAAGCCGGCGGGCAAGAGCCGCGCGTTGGTTAGGTCCTTCAGCAGGTTGATGAGGAACACCGAATTTTGCTGAATGTTCATTCGTTCTAGTCCTGTGATGTTGTCCTGCGCCGTATAGCTGACGGTCGCGGGAGGCCAAAAAAAACCTCGCGTTAAGCGAGGTTTGGAATCAGGAGTGCAAGCGGGAAGCTTGCGAATGATGAATCAGGGGTTCAGAAAAAAGCAGCGGTTTGCTGCGCAACTTCAATCGAAGCACGAAACTGAGAGCAGAAGCCCTCAAAACGCGCATCGCAGAAGGCGTTGCGAGCACAGCGATTGCAAAAGCAATCGTTGAATAGCCCAACGAAGCAGTGAAATTCGCATCCATCACAATGGACGCAAATAACATGGCTACGGAACATCCCGTAGCCAGCATGTGAGACATGAAGAAGCGTGACAGCTTCAACATAGCCTTCAACATGGCTAGGAATGCTTCGGCGCCACTGATTTGCTTGCCAAGGAGACCTTGCTCCCAGACAGACACAATCAGTACCTTTGTCATACCGCCGACGGCAGCAACGACGAGGGCTAGTGTTACCAGCGACCCAATAAAGTTTGCGATTTCCATATGTGTGCCTCGATGGACGACGCGCAGCGCTCGATGACGAACTCTGGCGAACAACCAAAAAATGTTTCCTATGCACCATATAGGCACCCGAATCAATCGGGTTCGCAGGGCACCCTTCAGGGTCGCTAAAGCGCGGATTTCCCTTTTTGCATCAATGACTTAGGCGCGCATGCCGCGCCAACAGATGTCCATCTTCGACATCCAACGTCATGGGCGCACATGAAGCGCCGCTTCACATGTCACCTCTTGCGACTTCATGACCTAAAACGTCATACTGGGACGGCTGCAAGACCCTCATCGCGCAGCACTCCCTCAACAATACAGTTCGTTGTACTTTGAATACTAACCGTAATGCTTTAGACGCGCAACCGACCCGTCTAAAACGCTTGTCCTGGGCCAATGACTCCCATCGGCAGCTCGTGGATGAACTCCTGGAGGCCTATCGCGTCCACCGAGGCAGCCTTCGCCATCGCGAGCGGACCGTCACCCTGGAAGAAGGCATCATCTTTGACTTCATGCGGCATGCCCAATGCCCGCCAGGCCATACGCAGCCGCACCACTTCGAGCAGTGGGGCGACAGCCTGTTTCAGCAGCGTGGGGTTAGCGCGGGCACGCAGCGGCGCTACCAGTCCAGCGTGCGCCTGTTCTACGACTACGTGGGCAGGGAGCCGCGGCTACGGCAACGCGTGCGCGACGTCACTGGGCAGGAGCTCGTGCAGGTCGCAACGCCCGAGAACTGCATCGTGCACGTGCGTGTACGAGAGCTCGAGGCCGACAGCAGCCGACGGTCATTCACCGATGACGAGACGCAGGCCCTCATCGAACGCATGGACCTCGAGATTCGTCTGGCTCACCAGCAACGCTCCAAGGCACTGAAAGCGCTGCGACGCGACAAGGTCGTGTTTTGCACCGTGCTCGAGCTCGGGTTGCGCGCAGCCGAAGTCTTGGGACTGAACATCGACTCCTTTGAGCGCAACCCCAAGCATCCGAAGATGGGACGGTTCGGCCTGGTGAGGGTCTACGGCAAAGGGGGCGTGTGGCGCAGCGTCCCCATCCTGAACCCAGACCTCAGCCGACTCCTGCAGTGGTACCTCGACGAGGTACGCCCAGACTTCCTGGGCAACGCGGCCAACGGGGAGAAGGCCTTGTTCCTCTCTGAGCAAGGCAAGCGCCTGAGCTACAGCGCGCTTTACCGGTCCTTTGTGCGAATGCGGCGCCTGGCCGGTCTGTCCGAGGAGCTTGTGATGCATTGCCTGCGGCATACCTCGGTGTCCAACAACACGATGCTGGGCTTGTCATCCGAGAGCGTGCGGCTTCGCCACGGTCACCGCCACCAAGCCACGACGCAGGGGTACACCCACTTCCCCGACAAGTTCGTACAGAAAGACTTCAGCAAGGTCATCAAGAGGAACCTGAAGGAACGTGACGATGGCGACTCGGATTGACGTCCAGGAGGCCCCCGCGCTGCAGTGGCGGCTGCATACCGTCATGTCCGAGCGGGGCATCCGTAGCAGCGCCGAGCTGCATCGGCGACTGCAGTCCCGAAAGGTGGACATCACCCACCGCCAGCTGGCCCGTATCGTCTCCCAGCTGCCGCAGCGCCTGAGCACCGAGCTCATCCTGGCGTTGATGGTCGAGCTCGATTGCCGCGCCGACGAGCTGCTCAGGCTTTCGCGTACCGGCAGAAGGCAGGTCAAGGCCACGCCGACGAAGGCCTCCGTCGCAGAGGCCCCGCGCCAGGAGGGAGGGGAGCCACCGGTGACGGGGGCCGACGGCACGCAACCGCCGGCCACCATCGCGCCGGCGCCGGACGACGGTGTCTGCGGACCCGACATGAGTTCGTTGGTGCTGCGCCTGGACGAGGATGAACTTGGATGAGCAGCAACACCAGTTCGGCCAAATCGAGCGAGCCCTGCGCGCTGTGCAAGACCTTCACAGACGAGCCGCAGGCTTTCCTTCCCGACGGACCTGTTTGCTTTGCGTGCTACCAGCGCGACTTCATCGCCGTGGCGTGCAGCGGTTGCGGTGCCTCCACTAGGACGTACCTCGGGCAGGGTGAGGCGCTGTGCCGCAGTTGCCGGGCCGCGGCGCGACCTGGCTGCCTGCGTTGCGCTAAACCGGTCTCTCGACGCTCGTTCGAAGTCCCTGGTGGCCACGTCTGCGCGTACTGCAGACGCTTCTACGAGCCACCCAGGACCTGCTGCCGTTGTGGTCGCGAAAGCCGTCACTTCAGCAGCAACCGAGCCATCGGCCTGACGGAGCGGGTCTGCGCAGGTTGCGCCCGAGGTGACTGCCAGACATGCCGAGGTTGCCGAAAGCACCGGCGTGTCTTTGCACGCGATGCGAAAGGCCACCCGCTTTGCCGCCATTGCGCAAGCGGCCAACCGTTCCAGTGCCCGTCGTGCGGGGAGCAGGGCCGGCGACATTCGTCTACCGAGTGTGAGCGCTGCTACCGACGCCGCGGCGTCCAGGAGGAAGCAGCAAGCCTGGCCAGCCAGATTGCGGCACCTTGGGCTCGCGCGTGCTTCCTCGAGTTCGCGGGGGCCTACGCCGGACAGCTCCTCAACGGACGCGCCAAGGTCAAGTTGAGACGCTACGCCAGGTTCTTTGCGGCGGTGGGAGAGCTTTGTACCTCTGCCGGCGAACTAACCTCCATCGCGTTGCTCAACACTTTTGGAACCGAGGGTTTGCGTCGGCACAAGGTCCCCTTCAGCTGGATGGCTGCGCGATATGCCAATGCTCGCGTCGATTTAGAGCAGTCAGTCGCCCATTCCGGCATGAGTACGCGAAGTCGCTTGCTCGCTCGAGTGGAAAGCGGCTGGCAACAGGAAATCCTGCGTCGCTACCTCGCGTTCCTGATGCGCTGCCAACAGCGTTGGCGTGAGCACGGCTGGGTCGGTGACCACGAACGGTTCACGGACCGTACCGTCACGCTCCTGCTGCGCGCAGCAAAGCGGTTTCTGGAGACGCTGGATGACGACGTGACCTCGGTTCATGCCATCGACCGGCTCGCCCTTGAGCGTTTTGTGACAAAACTGCCTGGGCAACGCAATGCTCTGCACTCGTTCATTCAATACCTCAACCGGCGCGAGAGGCTGTTCCAGAAGCTGGAGCTCGTGTCACCGCCCAAGGGTGCGCTGCCCTACCATCACCTGCTCACGGAGCCGCGGGCTCGCGCCCTGATTCAACGCTGGCTCCATGACGAATCCGTGCACCCCCGAAACGCGCTGATGTGCCTGTTCATGCTGCTGTATGCGCGCAAGGCCGTGCAGGTATGTCGGCTGCGCAGGAAGGTGTTCAGGGTCCACGAAGATGGCCGCGTGTTCGCAAGGTTCGGCCCGGTTTCAACTCCGCTGCCCGAGCCACTCGCACGGATGCTCCTGGACTACCTGGCCGCCATTGAAGAGGCAAGGGGCGAGTTCCTGGCGCCTGATGACTACCTGTTCCCAGGACAACTGCCTGGCCGACCGTTTACGCCGGAAGGCCTGCGCTACATCCTGAACCAGGAAGGGGTCAGCGCCCACGAACTGTTCACCACGGCCATGGCCTCCCTCTTCAGAGGGAGGCTGACCCATCCGAAAGTCATTGCGCGGGCCCTGGGAATATCCATCCCGACGGTTATCCGCTACTGGGAAGCGTTCAGTCCGCGCGTCTCCGACGAGATGACGCAGCTGACGTGACGGACAGTTCAGCGCGGAGGTCGTACAGCTCTTCTGTCATGCGTGGGCTCAAGCACGGGCCATATTCCGAAGTGAAAGGGAGCAGTTCATTGATATTCGCCATCCCTCCGCTAGCTGCCATGTGGCTCATGAGTCCCTTGGCTAGCTCACGAGTCGACGCGGGCAATGGCCGTTGCCCTTGAGCCAACTCCGCTTTGTAGCCGGGCAGAGCTTTTCCCAAGGCCTCACCCGCAGCAGTCTGCCGCCGCCCAAAATCGGACATGTGGCCCACGAGGTCCTCATACTCTCCCAGCCACGATTCGGACTCAACCTCGGAGAGAGTGCGCAACTTGTGGTCCTTGACCTCCCAGAGCCCTTTCGCAATGGCGTGGTCCACGAAGCTTGCGTAGACCGACTGCAGGGTGTCCGGGCAGTAGGCACGCTCAACGTACCCCTGACTCATTGCTGAGAACAGATGAAGTTTGATGACCGACTGGTTATCGATGAAGAAGGCAGGAGGCTTGATGGTGGGGATTCCGATGCAAGACATCGCAGTACATGGGGGAGTTGATGGTCCGCCGTGTAGCGAGGCTCTCCGGAAACTTTTTCCCACCCCTGCTTAGCGCAAACCTGCCGGCTTGGAAGCAGGCTCGGAAGCACTGCCAGCGGCCAACCCGTGAAGGCGAAACCCCTTCCCCGGACCCCATCCCCAGCCTATGGATTTGTGAATTTCTCCTTCGGAGACCGGCAGCTTCCTGATGGACAAGCTCATGGACAACCCTTTGGGTTGCCCACGACCTTGACCACAGGACTCCTGCCTAATTCACAAGCTCCACAGGCTTCTAGTCACTGCGTTTTAGAAAGAAAGAAGAGAAAGACATTCGTGGCAAAGGTCAAGGGTTCGTGGATTTGAAGGAACAAGCTTCCCAGTCGAAAAAAACAGCCTCAGGCGGCCACAGGCGCCAGGCCGAAGATGGCGAAGTGCACGTTCCCGCGCCCTCGCGGCGCACTGCGCTGCACGACCCAAGGCGGGTAGGGCATATGCTTGGGGCTGTCGTCGGTCACCAGCCCCAGGCCACTCGGATTCTTGGAAGATTTGACAACCAGGCAATCGAGAATTGGCTTGAGCCCGCCATAGGCGTTGTCCCAATCGAGCTCGCCGGCTGACCTACGG
This sequence comes from Variovorax sp. PBL-E5, assembly GCF_901827185.1. Lineage (NCBI taxonomy): Bacteria > Pseudomonadati > Pseudomonadota > Betaproteobacteria > Burkholderiales > Comamonadaceae > Variovorax > Variovorax sp. PBL-E5. The sequence goes on from NZ_LR594672.1 coordinate 656,507, forward strand.
ACCACGACCAAGGCAGCCTGCGCGAGCGGCGCGGCAGGCCTCCGGTCGGCAAGGCCCCGGCTGAAGACCTTCACCGTCCACAACCGGCGAAGTGCCATGTAGGCCTTGGGCGCCATCCCCCGAATCATGTTGTTCGATGACGTCTCCTGGCCAATTTCAAAGCTGTAGGCCAGTCGCGCGCCCTCGCACCACCGCGGCAGCTCGAGGTCGCCTGGAAGCTCAAGGGGGAGGGTGGTCAGAACGGTCTACACAGGTGCAAAGCAAAGTCCCGGCATATCCCGTCGGGCCGTCGGCGGCTGATGGGCAAGCTCAGCCCATCTGGACGGCAGCACGCTGGCCAGGATTCGGGTCTTCTGGCAAGCCAGCCTGGTCAATGTCCAGAGAATGCCGGTGCGCGGACTCCGGATACTTGGCAAGGCCCACGGCGTACGCATTCTTTCCCAGCTCGATGGAGAACGCCGGTCCGCTGATATTGAGCGCCGGATTCGCACGCAGTTGCGCACCGGTGGCCGCCCGCAGGTGCCAGTTGGAGAACTCCGGGTCGGTGGGCTCCGACTGCGGCTCGTAAAGCAGCACCGGACCATGGCGGCCCTTGAAAGCCGGACGCAACGCGCCCCACTGCTTCACGCGAGCGCTATGGATGAACAAGGTCCAGACATCGTGCTGTGCCTCTCGGGGGAGCACCACGCGATGGAAGCACTCTGGCCCGATGTAGTTGAGAAAGCGCTTTACGACACGGCCCGACCACCGGTCCTCGTAGTACCAGCCAGCCAGAATGAGCGACAGGCTGCGCAGGAACGGGTGGTCGTGAAGGCCGTCAGCGTCGCAAGCAACGAATCGGTGCAGGTAGAAGCGCAGCCCCATCGCCGTTCCGATGTACGACCTCTCCATGTAGGGTTGGCCGAGATGGGAAATGTGACGGGTGGGAAGACGGCCTTGCAGCCAAAAGAGACCTCGACGAATCATTCCTATGCACTTTCTCGTGGGTGAGGCGACATCCAATATAGATGCAAGCCTGTTACATTTTAGCACGGCTAATCTAAAACGCAATATCTCTTCGGTTCGGGGCCACTCGGGCCCGCCAATCACCGCGGGCTATACGCGGAAGGACAACTTCACAGGAGAATGGATGAGTTACTCATCAAAGGTGCTGAAGCTCTACTTCAGCAAGGGAACCTCCGACAAGGAGTACCACATCGTCATCGAGGCAATGGCGGGCGGCTACCGCGTTTACGGTCTCAACGGACGCCGCGGCAATGCCACGACGCTTCAGACCAAGGCTTCCGGCCCCGTGTCGCTGCGCGCCGCTGAAGCCGCGTTCCACGCGGTCGTCGAGGAGAAGCGAAAGAAGCAGTACACCACCGACTGGTCGGGTCGACCAGGCGCCGGCATCGACTTCAGCGCCGCAATCATTTCCGGCACGGCGCCCGCATCAGTGGTCAGCCCCGTCATGACCGCAATGGAAGCCGAGCACCTGGTACCGGCTCCTTGGCTGGGCAGCGGTCCGGACATCGACGAGGCCCTCCTGAGCGGTGAATCGGGGACAAGCGCCCAGCTATTGCCAGCAGGGGAGCGGCTCATGGCCCTCGCCACGGTCGGGAACCCTCTCGTGGTGAGCGCCGACGACGGCAAGCCCGGCTTCCTTCCGAAGGACGTGTTGGATGAGCTGGAGGCAGCGCTGCCCCAGTATGTCCTGGACGGCTGCTACGCAGCGGGCACGTTCGTCATTTGTGACGGCTACAGCCTGAAGGACACAGCGGCAGGGCAGGGGGCGCCCTTCGCAGACCGCATCCGGTCCATCGAGGCAGGCCTGCGCCGGCGCAAGCTGGCACCAAGCCATGTGATGCTCCAGCAAGTCTTCTTCGACAGCGACATCCCCCAAGGGGTATACATGCTGGCCAAGCCAGGCTCGGACGTCTTGGTTCGAAGGAACCACCTTCCGTACCAGCGCGCGGCCGCTACGAATGCCGCAGAAGCCTACGTTTGCCGCTTGACGGTCGATTGATTTTTCCTGGTCCGCCTCCGTGGCGGACCTTTTTTGACCCGCGGGCCAGGCAGCGGGGATGTCAGACCGGCGGAAAGGCAACGAACGTTTCCGGCGCTTCTTGCCAACCCTTGCCGGGCACCAGGAATCTGAAAGTGCCGCCCTTGTCGACCTCTCCGCAGCCGAAGGCAGAGTCGGAGACCGACAGGGCCCCAAACCGCAGATTTCCCATCATCCGGCGCACCGCGGCCGCGTACTGGTCAGGCTCCGCCAGGTCGTGTTCGATGACGCCCGTCAGGAGACCTTTTTCTGGATGGATGACGGCTGCCCGTGCAGTCATGCTCTCCCCGTCCGGGTGGTCAACGAAGGCCAGGCTGACCTGCAGCTGCGCAGGGTCACAGCGGTGGTCGACCGCTGCCTGAGCCATGAGTCGACATAGCCCGAATGCCTGTGCAGTGTGCAGTGAGGCTCGGAAGACCTCCCAGGGGGTGCCAAAGCCAAGCACGGTGTGGTGAATCTCGAGCGGCTCGGCGATACCGCCGTCCATCTCGTAGCGTGCGCTGAACGTCAGGGCCGGGCGGCCGGCATCGGAGTCATTTTCTCCGGGCGTGATATCGCCCCGAATGAGAACCATGAAGAGCGCTTCGTCGTTCACAGGGTGCGCCTCCGGCGCACGCCATCCATTGACAGCATCCAGGGCCAGAACCGGCGCCAGGCGGTTGGCTAGCCGCTGCCGGCGCGCAAGGGCGCCTACGAGATTGGACTCCACCTCCATCGCCGTCTTCAGCTCGCGGCAGAAGCGAAAGACATCGGCAGGAGGCATCAGGTACGCGTCCTGGGTCGCCACCTGGCCCGCGACGACCCGGATGTCCTCGACGGGGATTCCGGTCGAAGCGGCGATAGACCTGGCGATGACGCGCGGGTTGGCGGCAAGCGAGAGCACGGCTCCCGCGGGGCGCTCGAAAATCGTCGAAAGGGCGTACGCGCGCCAACCACTCGTCGGAAAGCCGCGCAGCGGGACCGGCTCGCAGGTCAGCATGCCCATGAGAGCGTCGAAGGCGCTCAGCGCACCATCGTCATTGAGTCGGGTGAGCTCTACGGACAGCCGCATCAGCTTCAGGCTGTTCCGCGCGTCCAGCATCTCGAACATGTCTTCGATGAGTGCTCGCCGATGCGCTTCATCTCCCCGTGCGAATGCGTAGAAGCTCTGGGCCAGGTCTTGCGGGGTCATGGGGCGGGTACGTTGTAGTAGTAAGGTGCTGGTAGTATTGTAACCAGTTCTATCACTGTCAGTCAAATCGTGCCCTGCCTATACGGTTGCCGAACTATTTTTTAGGACTTACACAATGGTTGCTTCCATCACTGACTCCACCTTCGAGCAAGACGTCGTCAAGTCCGATGTGCCCGTGCTCGTCGACTTCTGGGCGCCCTGGTGCGGCCCCTGCAAGCTGCTTGCGCCTGTCCTGGACCAACTCGCGGCCAACCACGAGGGCAAGCTGAAGGTTGTCAAGGTCAACATCGACGAGGACCGGGAACACGCCAAGAAGCTGGCCATTCGCGGGGTGCCCACGCTCGTGCTTTACCGGCACGGGGAGGTCGTTGCCCGAGCAACCGGCGCCCAGTCGCTAGGAAAGCTTGAAGCGATGGTCGCCGCCTAAGCCGTCAGCCTCTTTTTTCACAGCCCGCTTCGTGCGGGCCTTTTTGTTAGAAACCAACCCCCGCGATTCCTGGCCGGCCGCCAATTTTTCCGACGTCCCTACACGTGGCTTCCTCAACAGATTCGCCCGAGCAGGGCAGGAGACACACAACATGGCAATCAAGCTCGCCGTCGGCGACGTCGTAGAACTCAAGTCGGGCGGCCCGCTGCTGACCGTGGTCAAGGACCGCGTCGAGCAGGGCAGCAAGTTCGTCCAGGTCGCATGGTTCGACGGTGCGGCGGTTCTGAAGCAGGAAGTGCTGCCGAAGGATTCCTTTCAGGTAAAGGGCATCAAACCGTCACCCGAAGGTGGTACGGCGCCCACCGCTGAGTAACGGGTAACACCCAAGACTGAAGCCGCCCACGAGGCGGCTTCTTCACGCGCGCCCGGCCCGGCGCGCGAGGCCCGATTACAGGCAGGTGTCGTGGGCCACCAGGTTCGGCGAGTCGAACCGGGCACCTGTGGGAGAGATGTAGCCCCCTTTAACGTCAAACGCGATGAGTGGGTAGCCCCCGTCATCGTCCACCACCGCCTCCGACACAGTGGCCACGAGCCATGCGCGCTCCTTACCCGGGGCCCGGAATTTCAGGTTAAGCGTGTCGCCTCGGCCCAATACGTCCTTCACCCGTAGTTTTTGGTCCAGGCTGGCAAGCTCGAGTGTGCGAACGCCGTCCGCGGTGCGCAGGAAGAGCACTCGGTCGGTCGACATGAACATCACACTGGCTGCGCCGGGCAGCGTCCCCTTGCTGTGCACGTAGGTCCCGCACTCGCCTTGCGGCGCATCGCCGACTTGCAGAAGCTGGAAGGCGCCATCGGCGGGGGCGGCGGGAGGAGGTGCGGACGCGGCTCCGCTTCCCAGGTACAGGGCAGCAGTGAGCGCGAGTAGGGGCTTGAGCATGGTGCAGAGGAAGTGAACAACCGCGTCTAGCTTCCCGCCTTTAGCCCGCTCGACGAGGGGCCGCCCTGGGCGTCTCCGTGGGGCTCCGCGCCGCCTACCCGTTCGCTGGCAGCCGTAGCCGGTTCACCACCTGCTCATACACCCAGCTGCTGCGATTCACCTCCGCCGGAGCCGCCGGGCCGACCGCCCTCACAAGTTTCGTGACCGTCCCGGCGTCGGGCTGCAACTCCAGGAGGGCGGCCCACTTGTCGGCTGCCAGGCTGACTGACGTTCGGTGGCCGTTGGCTTCCTTGAAAACAACGATGACGGGCTTGCGTTTCGGCTGCGCCCCTGTGGACAGATTGGGGGATACCAGGCCACCCGGCCGTTCCGCGGTGCTACGGGGGAGGCCGAATGGCGTCGTTATGTCGCGCGGGCTCGCCGGCGTGGGGACCGTTTGTGCACGGTCGCTCGTTGGCGGAACTGCCGAGAAGCCCGTGCGCTCCCCCGCTGCAAGCAACTCGCGTACGGCTTGGCTGAGCAATTGGTCCGACGCACCGGCGGCCGCTAAGGCTCGAAGGGCTTCAAGGTAAACGGGGTCTTCAGCCGACATAACTTCGAATTATGCCTGTCCGACCGGCATAACATAAACATAACTCGCATAAGTTATGCCGTATTATGTCGTTTATGCGATGTGAGGCAATGCAGTAGCGTTGCTTTTCGTGACCGATGCGTTTGATTTCTTTAATTCAATGTTTACTTGCTTTACGCCATCTAAGCTGTTGATATGGAAGGAATTTCCGTTGGACATGTGAGTCTTTTGAGGGGCAAATGTGAGCGAATTGAGGGACACCCGGAGCTTTTGGAGGGACCGTTGTGAGCATAAGGAGGGCGCATAAAGCCCCACATGTGAGCGTTTTGAGGGACTGGGCTGTGGATAACCGGCCAGCTTCGCAAAGGACGACATGTGAGCTTTTTGAGGGATACCCGAACCGCCGACATGTGAGCTTTTTGAGGGAGAGTCATGTGCACGTGTCGGCCAGGCCCGGGCAGTTGTGAGCTTTTTGAGGGACCTTCCCTGGACAGGCCGACCTGTGAGTGTTTCGAGGGACTGAGAATCCGTGCGCGACCTGTGAGCTTTTTGAGGGACCTACTCGACCGCGTGGCAACTCGCCGATAAATGAGGGGATGTCTGTTTGCAAGGAGACAACCTCGTCCGAGGACCCCGATGCCCATCGAAAGAACAGCGGCCTCATTACCTCGTTGCTCGCCGTTGACCTGTGAGGAGGTGACTGTTAGCCTTCTCACATCAAACGACCTACGCGAAAATCCCATTGGCCAAAGTCATAGGGGTCACCGGCGAGATACTGACCGATGACAGCCGCCAGCTATCCTTGCTCGCCGACAGCAATCTGCCGGAGCGACTTCGCAAGGCCGTTGAGGTCGTTCACATGTACCCGGTGTCCGGCCAATACAGCCATTTTTGCCGCCGGGTGTTCAACGCTTTGTTGTTGGTGACGACCAAGGGCTGGCAATCTATCCCTTCCGAGCTGCAGGCCAAGGTTCTAGACGAGCGACGAGTCCTCAGGTTCGCCGCCACCGTGGGGGAGCTGGGTAAGGTGTTGCGGGCCACGACCAGAGCAACTGAGAGAATTTACGACGCCGTGGAGAACCTGTACGGCCAGGAATTCCGCTTCGACGCGATGGGCGAGCGGGGCGACATGTACAAGGTGGCCAGCCGCCTGATATCCCAGTATTCGAGGAGTTCGGACGGCTCGGGAGAGGTGCAATGGGAGTTTCCGCCGGATGTATTCGAGATGCTCATGAGCCCAGGGCGCTGGGCGGCCATCGATATCCACCTAGCAAACCGGTTCAATTCGGGCCATTCGCTCGCGCTCTATGAAAACACGCACCGGTACATTCGCGTTCAACTGACGGCGCGGATGCCGGTTGTCGATTGGGTCAAGCTGCTCGTGAGCCCTGATGCGGCCGAGACCTTTCTCCAGCAAGGGAACTATCGCTACTTCAAGCGCGACATTCTCTTACCGGCAATGCGAGAGCTGGAGAGCACCGAGGCCTGTCCGTTTAGCGTCGAGCTGCTGGAGACCACAGGTTCGCGTAATAAGGTGACCCACCTTCAATTCCGGCTGCACCTGAAGGTCCAGGCCGCTTTAGACATGGACACCAGCCAGACCGGGGACCCTCGCCTCGAGGCCAAGCTGCGTGAATACGGAATCACGGAACGGGGCATCGACCAACTGCTGACGAAATACGACGAGCCCGTTCTCAGGCTCCACATAGCCGCGTTCGACAAGCGCCTGGCGGAAGGGGGTATCCGGGACAAGGCTGCAGCCTTCGTCCATCAGGTCAAGAATGATTACTACGGTCGCAGTCCCCAGCAGGAAGGTCAGGCCGACGCCCCCGCTCTCCCGGCTCCCGCGGTGGACACGCGGAAGCAGGATGAGGCCGATTTCGCCAAGCATATTGCGCAGCGAGTTCGAAAGTACTACTTGGGCCAGCCGCGATTTGTCCAGGACCAGCTGCTCCAGGCCTTCCTCAACAGCCCGGACACTCCGAACCTGGTGCGAGAACAGTTCGCGAAAAAGGGGTTCAAGACACCCGCCGTGTCCGGGACGTTCTACGCGTGGATGGCGAAGCAAGAAGGAGTTCTTTCCCTTCCGGAAGACGCATCACTAGATGCGTACCTCGACTGGCGCAACGAACCCAAAAGAAGCAAGGGCCCGAGAGTTTTGTCGACCAAAATCTCTGTAGGGGGGCCAATCTCTTCCGGCACGCGAAAGAAGGCGGCATCGCCTCGGGAGGTTCCGGCCGACTAGCCCGGTATTGCCGCCACGGCAGCGCCTGGCGGGCGCTCCTTGTCGAGCAAGGTGCCAAGCAGGCTGTAAGCGAACGCTTCGTCGACGACCCCAGCCTTGGCCAAGTCTAGATACTTAGCCAGCACCGTTTGGTGAATTGGCGCCACTGCCGTCGGCAGCGGCCAGTCGCCCAGCCCGGCAGCGCCCCCCACCGAAGGCCCACGTGCGGCAATGGCTCGTGTACGAGGGGCAGAGCTCAACTGCCGGGCTCGCATCCCTAAAGCCGGGGGTACCGGCTCGTCCCGGTCCAACCAGCCGTCCGGCAGGCCAAGAGCGTCCTCCATCGCTCGCGCCCGTCGCGGTCCGAAGGCGCGCCGCTGGCTAGCAGCCCGCGTCTCCGAGTTCATCAGGTCAGAGAGCATCGACGGTGCCGTGTTCAGCAACGTCGCCAAATGGGTCGTATGCGTGCAGGCGTCCGCCAGTCGCCTAAGGTTGCCGCGCCGCAAACGCTGGAGTTCCACGCTGCTGGCTTTCGCCCTGGAGTTGCGCTGAAGCGCTCGAATCATGTCCGGATGCCAAGGCTCGCCCGAACCCAGCCACGTCGCCGGTACCTCGGCGCACTCCGCGATTTGTGCCCATTGCAAGGGGGACAGCAACCCGTAGTCGTCCATGGCTCGCTGAAGCAGTGGCACTGAGCATTCAGCAGCTTTTGCCACGGCACCTGCCAAGTCGGGCGATTGCTCAAGGAGCTGGGCGACATGTGCGGCGGGGTTCATGGTCACTCCTTGCTGACAGCCTCGGGTCAGGTTGTACTGCGACTTTAAGGCGTTGAAGTATAACTTTACCCAGGCTACACCTTGAGGTCAAGAAGAACGGCGCGGCTGCGTGGAATTAGGGCAGGCCGGCCGCGCGAGCCCAGAAAAAAAGAGAGCCTGGGGCTCTCCTGGGGGAATGTGCCGTGGGGACCGGGCGTGCCCGCTGGACGGCCCATGGCAAGACGCCCCGCGCTGGGCGGGGCGTTCGCTGACAAAGCTAGCAAGCCCTATCGGCCGGCGTAGAGCGAGGCGGAGGCCATAACCCCGGCAGAGCGCATCGCCATGTAGCGTGTACTGGCCCCTGCCATCTCCGTGAATGCGGAGGTCACCGATTCGGTTTTGGTCGCATCGTAGGCCTTGATGTTGCCCGCCTGGAGGTTCAGGGCAGCGGCAAACTCGTCCACCTGGCCGGTGGGGCCCACCAGGGTGAACGTCCAGCGGCCTGTGGCCTCGAGCTTGGCGACGAGTTCGCGCAGCAGCTGCGGAGGGTAGCGGTACGACGAGGTGTCCTCGCCATCGGTGAACGGTGCCACGAGGAACGCAGTCGACGGCGAATCAGCGTCCGGGCGGGCCAGGAGCGAGGCGATGGTGTCCCCGATGGCGTCGTAGAGGGCGGTGCCGCCGGTGGGCGTGTACTCTTCCTCGGGCAGCGGACTCAGTTGCTCCGTCGGCGCCGCGCTCAGGACTTCCCGCGGCGTGCTGCTGAACACGTTCAGCGTGACCAGTGTCTTTCCGGCCTCCTTGGCGCCTTCCTTGATGACGCCGACCTGGTGGTTGTAGCCAGCCAAGGCAGCTGCGCGGTGGCGGTTCATCGACCAGGACTCGTCGAGGAGCAGCGCCGCATGTGTGGTTTGTTCGCCAACGGCGGGCCGGGAACGCTCGGCGCGACAGTCTTCAATCGAACGCGCGAGCAGGCGCTGGATGGCGGCAGGTAACTCGAAGGCCGGGAGGGTGGGCCGGACATGGGACTGGACGGTGAGGCCAAGGTAGGGCAGTACCAGGGGGCCGAGGCGGGGGTTATTGAGCACGGTGAGTCTCCTTGCGCGATTTGAAGAATTGAGCGATGGGGTTGGCGGGGGTGTGCACGAGCTCAGGAGAGGCCGCGCTGGGGGTGGTCGGGAAGTTGGCCTGGGCCGAATGGGCGCATGCGCCCTGCACACCGCCAGATGCGGCGAGCCAGTCGGAAGAAGTTGTCTGAAGGCTCGCGCCAGGTCCCTGGCGCATTGCGCTTTCGTAGGCGCTCAGCCCCAGCCGAACAAGGCCTGCGACCGCAACGTCGGAGGTCACCTGCAGCTCTTGGCGGACGCGGTCCACGCGCTCCTTTTCGTCGCTGGCGATATAGCCCTCGACTCGGCGGAAGCTGCTCTCCGCCAAGCGGCTTCGAAAGGCCTTCGTTCGTTCCGCGGGCTCGAGTGGCTCGGGGGGTGGTGATTGCTTGTACGTCATCGGTTTTCTGTCGTTACCGGTAACGTCTAGCGTGATGTTTTATACGCGCCGTTTTCGTCAGTTCGCTGGTTAAAGGCCCGCCCGCCCCACAGTGCCGAGCGAGAACCAGCGCCTTGCGAAGGGGCGGGCGGGCCCCTCGGATGTCCCGCCGAGAGCCGGAGGTCCAACCGGTCCGTACCCGTGTCACGCCCATGGGCACAAGAGCTTGATTGCTATCCGAGGGATGCCTGTCCTCGTTCCCGCCGCCTATTGCCTGGTCGTCATGCTGCTCGCAGCGTGGTTCGCCATGGACGCGCTCACGCTTCCCATTGGGCGTGGGCTGAAGCGCTATGCGATTGTCGTTTGCGCCTTGTCTGCGGCCCCCTTGCTGCACTTGCTCGAATCGCGAGCGCAGGCACCAGGCTGGACGACCGCCATATTTCTCGGCTGGGCGCTCGCCTTGGCGTCCGTAGCGGTCCTGCGCGACCGCCGGCTCGCACAAACTCGCGCGGCAAAACCGGCGTAGTGAGCCCGCCTCGGGCGGCGCGGAGGCCCCTTGGCCGCGGTGACTATAGGGGGAAGGTCACATCTTCTCTTTAAAGGCAAATCATGCAAACCGTTTTCGCTATCGCCATCCTCGCTGTTGTCATCGCCTCGACTTCTGTCCTGGTAACGATGCTCATCGAGCAGGTCAAGGCTGAACGTCGCGTGGCTGCCGAAAAGGCCGCCAAGCATCAACGTCTCCGCACGCTGGAAATGAACCTCCGGCACCTGGAAGCAGACTCGAAGTCCCGTAAGCTTTCCCAAGCTGAAATGGACGACTACGCTGCTTTCATCGCTGAGCGCAATGACTTGTCGGCCGCGTTGTTCCCGCAACGCAATCCGTCCCTGGCATTCGCTTAAATTGATTCCGCGCCCCTAACCCGGGCGCGTTTCTTTTTGGGCCTCGGCCTTGCCGACTAGCTACACGAGGCAGGAAATTTGCCAGGAACACACCATGAACCAAGATTCGAACACCGGCCTTTCGGTGCGCTACCTGCTGACAGTGCAGGGGCAGCCAGAGGAACTCGAGGTCTTCGTGACCAGCGTGCGGCATCCGACGGACGGCGACAAGCTGTTCCAGCCGAGTAGGGCGGTACCGGTGCCTGCTGGCCTGGAGGCCGTCGACCCCTTCGCTATCCCGTACTATCACTTCATCCAGAACCAATACCGCATGGCGGCTGAGGCGCTGGAGGCGCTCAACGAAGAGCCCAAGCTGGTGGCGTTGCTGAAGGACCCCGCCAAGCACCAGGAAGCACGCGTGCTCCTGAACCGCACACTGGACACCGAGGCGCTAGCCGGCGTTGCCCTTGTTCGCAAGAACGTGCGTCAGTACAACGCCCTCACACGTGCCCAGTGGGCGCAGAAGAACTGGGGGCAGTTTGACGACCGGCTGACATGCGCGCAGTTCGAGCGTGTCACGAACCGCCGAGGGCAGTACCACTTCACGTGGCACACCCTGGACGTTCGGATTCTCGACCAGCTCGGCGCGCTCCATCCGACCCTCTCCTTTGGCCTCGTCGGGGTGGACGAGCTCAACCTCAAGCAGGCCTACGGTTGGCACTGCGAAGGCTCAAGCACGTTCCACCACGGGGCCGGCGCAGTCGACCCGGGCAGGCCTACCTGGCTTGACCATCTCCCCGCGGCGTTTTCCGTCGCGTGATTCTCTCCAAGGGGCCGCATCTGCGGTCCCTTCCTTTTTTTTGGAGGCGCGCTCATCGCGTCCTTCGCTACCTCCACAAAAACTCCTTTTCTTCCGCCTCAGCGCACAAGCGCAGCCTCCTTAGCTGGTCACTTGGCGGCCAAGGCGACGACAGGGGGAGCCAGGGCGGCCTGGGTCGAAGGTTCGAAGGGGTCGGCGGGTGGCAGAGGTCGCGAGAGACCGTTTACAGAAAAATAAACGTCATCCGCTAAAAGACTCTTTCTCTCGCCTGAGACTTCATCAATAACTCTTAAACAAGAGCAAGAGTCCTTCGTGCGAGCGCGAGCGCGCGACCGCTCAAGCCCGGTCTAAAAACTCGCCCCTATACCTTGCATGTTCAACGAACCCGCCCCGCCGTGACACACCGGTGCCATGCGCAGGCCTGCCTGACCGCTGTGCGCCCCGAGCTGCTGATGTGCGCGAAGCACTGGCGAATGGTTCCTCGAGCACTGCAGCGCGACGTGTGGCGGGAATACCGCCCGGGTCAATGCGATGACAAAAAGCCTTCGAGTGCCTGGAGGGGTGCCGCCTGTGCGGCTATCAACTTCGTGGCCGAAATCGAGGGTCAACCCAAACTTCCGCCGCTGGCGGTCTGAAAAATCATGTCTCTCGACCTTATCCCCAACGAAGTCGCCCGGTACGGACTCAGAGCCGACTGGCACTCCATGAACGTCGTCGTGGTCAAGCGCCGCGGGGCGTCATCGAAGAACGCCGGCCAGGAGTACGAGGAAACGCTGGCGTACTGCCGCGACGTCCGAAACGCTTCGCTCTGGCTGTTCAACCACATCATCCGTGCGAACGGGGCTGACGCCCAGGCGGCCGCGGAGGTGACCACCAGGTCGCTCGCCGACGTCGAGGCCTTGATGGCTGTCGTCGACGAGGCCCAGCGGCACGTGCTGGCTGCGGTCGAATCGCTGGAGACCAACCTTGCAGCGCTGGGGCTCAGCCAAAAGGAGCTCGTGAAGGCTTTGGCGGCCGCGGATACGCCTGCAAAGGCCGACGGCGAATCTTCGGGCCAGTGAGCCTTCGGCGGCGATGAGCGGCGAGTTCTCCTATCGGCTTCGGAACGACCTGTACGAGTTGTACCAGGGGGAGAAGTTGCTTGGCCAGCCCATGCTGGCCGTCTCATTGGCTCTCGATGAGGTAAGCGGTGCGGTGCTTCAGCACGGCAGCCCGGAGCTCGTGGAGCCGTGGGGCATGGACCGCCGCGCCAAGCTTCGAGCCGACAAGAATTCCGCGGAGGCCGAGCGCCTGGTGGTGCTCACCGGCCGAATTCCGGTGGTCGAGCTGAACCGCTGCTTCACCCAGCCTGGGCATGCAGCCGAAGTCCTGGCGCGCGCCAGGGCGGGCACCCTTGAGCCGGAGCCGACAAACAGCTAAGCGGCGTTCAGCAGATAAGTCGCGGCGCTACACGCCGGACCTATGCCCAACTCCATTGAGCCCCGCCCCGACCACCACGGTGGTGAGCATGACGCGCCAGAGCTCCTGCGAGACCGACTTGCAGCTGCTTACGACGACGAGATGCTGTTCCTGGACCCTCCAAGTCTCGACAAGGCAATCGTTGGTGTCGCCGAGCGCATCAACCTCGGGCCGGTCGTCGTATACGACCGGAACAAGCTGGTGCAGGCCTTTGCTGAGGAGGGCATGACCGAGGAAGAGGCGGACGAGTGGGTCTCGTTCAACGTCGAAGGCGCCTTCGTCGGCGAGCGAACGCCGCTTATCCTTTGCTCGGTCGACCCCCTGGCGCCATAAGCTCGGTCATCGGCTTACACCAGAGACGTCGCGCCCCCGAAAAAAGCGCCTCGAAGGTTCGGCATTGAATTTCGACGTGGCGGTGCAGTTGGCGGGCCAGTACTGGAAGTTGCCTTGGCCGGCCTCGTTCCAAGCACCCAGGAGCGCCGGTAGGCTGGAGCATTCCGACGTGGCGTCGAGGGTTGCCATGTCGAAAACCACCGATGCGGGACCGAATAGCCTCAGGGCGGAGCGCCTCGGCCTCAATGCACCCGTTGGCATGTGTCGGCGAAATGCCGCGTGTCCGGAAGAATGCGGAGCTTGCGAGCAAGGCAGCTTTCGTCATGCGGAAAGGTCTTTCGTCGAGAATGTACGACTTGGCATGTTGGTTGTCCTTGGTTGCCGAACGTCCTATAGCCGGCCAAGCCGACGCTCGCTAAACCGAGAAGACCATTTCTAGGAACACCATGGCAGTGAATCTTCCAGTTAGGAAGCTGGCGAAGCTTTGCAACCCCTTCTCGAACCCCTGGACGACCGGCCGCTTCTCGGCACCAGACGTGCGCCGGGCATTGGCAGAGGGTCGCCTACGCTCCGAAGCCTTCGGGATGGCCACTGTCGAGTGGACCTTGACGGAGCACATCGAGCGCATCGCCTTTCTGGTCCACTACGGCTGGTCAGAGGCGGTAGCGGTCGATGTCGGCGTCCCCAGCCTAGGCTGCGTCGTCAATTGGCCCCTGACCGACGGCAACCATCGCCTCGGTGCAGCCCTCGTTCGCGGTGATGACGTCATCGCAGCTTCGGTCGCCGGGGACATCGACTATGCCTTCAGGCTCTTCGGGGTGGACGTGCGAGAATCGGATTTCGAGACCGTGCCGGCGTAGCGCACCCTTCGACGGACACATTTTCTTCTTTTCGATTCCTAGAGGTCCTCGCTCTTGCGGGGACCTCTTCCTTTTGCCGTCCGCGCGCATGGCTACACCATTGGCAAAACAACTTTTCCAAAGGATTTCCATGCGCCTTCATCGCTCCCTCATTTCAATCCTCGCCGCCACCGTTTTGGTCGCCGGCGCACACGCTGCTCAGGAAGGGCTGGAGTCCCAACCTCCGACGCTGCGCCTCGATGCAGCGGCGAATCTGGAGGTCGTGGAAGACACTGCATGGGCCAGCCTGACCGTCGAGCGTGAGGCGCGCGAGGCCAAGGACGCCCAGCGCCAGGCTGCAGCAGCGTTCGCGAAGGTCGTGGCACAAGCCAAGGAGACGTCCGGTCTCGATGTGCGCACGGAGAGCTTCTACACCGGCCCGGTCTACGGGCGCGACGGAAAAATCGCCAGTTGGCGCTCGCGCGGCGAGATTCGCATCGAATCCAAGAACACCAGTGCCGTTGCCCAAGCGGCCGCGGAACTGGGCACTCAAGCGCGTCTGACCGGCTCCGGCTTCTATCTCTCGACCACGGCGCGTACCCAGGCCGAGAAGGGACTCATCGGGACGGCTGTCGAAGAATTCCAGGGTAAGGCCAAGGTGACTGCCCTCGCCCTGGGGTTCCCTCAGACCGAAATCAAGGAAATTTCCATCGGCCAGAGCGGCTACAACCCCCGCCCGCCGGGGCCGATGATGAAATCGATGGCAATGTCGGCCGAAATGGCATCGCGAGCGACTGAGCCGCTGCCCATGGAGCCTGGCAAGGCGACGGTGTCCGTCACGGTGTCCGGCGCGGTCACCCTAAAGCGTTGAGCCATTGTGAACTCCTGAAGCCCCGCTAGCGGGGCTTTTTCAATTCTGGCCCTTCCCTATACGTGCCAGGCGCGCGCTGTCGCCCTCCGCCTGCCCCCTCACGGGGACGGTGAATTGAGCAGCGCATTCAAGGAAAACACACCCTGAGTGCCTTCGTGCATGTCACGCGAGGCGCCTATCGGTAATGCAGGCAATCGACACGAAATGAACGTGATGGCGCTTCGCGCTCATCCACAAAGGAAAACTCATGCTTCACATCTACAACGCACAGTCCGCCAAGAAGGCGGCTCGCTCCCTCGAGAAGTTCGCTACGAGCCTGGGCTTCGAGCTCAAGCATGGCCAGGCGCTCGACGCCCTTGCCACCATGACCGGCTTCCAGAATTGGGCCGCTTTGAACGACAGCGTCTCCCAGGAGGCGATTGACGCCAAGCTGATGCCAGTCGAGCTCGACCACATCGAGGACAACCAGGACGTCACCTATGGACCGGAGTATGCGGTCATGGCCCACAACGGCTTTGAGCTGCGCTACGCCCAAGGGGACGAACCGTTGGACTACGTGCGCATCTGCGACCCACTGGGCCGCGAGATTGCCTACTGGGTCAGCGATGAGTGGCAGCAGGACCCGCAGGCGGTGATGGGCGCCATTCTTGGAGCCCTGGTTCAGGGCGGACCTCTCGAGGTCGGCGCGGCCAAGAAGCCTGCGAAGGCGTCCGGGCCGGCGCGCGAGGCGACTCGCCCGCCCACCATCATGGACCTTTACCCCTTCGACGCGGTCGCGCACGTTGTCGTTGACGGTCGTTCGTTCCCAGTGCGTTACCTCGACGGCGATGTCGCGCAGCTGCTGGAGGAACCGGCCGCCGACTTCGACGAGGAGGACGACGCAAGCCATGTCGTTCTCGACTTGCACTTCGAAGAGGACGGGCGCGACGTGGACCACCCGCTGACCGTCGCCGAGCTCCGCGAACTCCGCTGGAGCGCGAAGGAGGGCGGGTTTGTGAACAAGAAAGGGACCCTCTACGAGTTCTACATCGAGCAGAAGTTTGGAGCTTCCGCTTCCGTTGCCCCCAAGGCGGCGGAGGTGGCCAGGTCCGAGGATGGTCCGATTGAGCTTTTTGAGGTTTTCTGCCGCGCGCCTGACGGGGTTCAAGCCACATCGGGTGTTGCCCGCGTGGCGGCCAAGAGCGCACAGGGGCCATAGCCGCCTGCCGCGCTGCTCAGCAGCGGTTCTGGAACGGACCGCAGCGGCCGCCCGTTGGCGAGTTCTCGTTCGATACGAGGAAACTGTCCAAGGACGCGTTTGGGCCCTACAACGTTTATGTTGACGGTGGCTATTACGACACGGTCGAAACCCTGACACACGCCATGGATTTGGTGGAACTCTTGCAGGGGGCAGCGACCAGCGATGTCGAGGTTCGGGATAGAGACGCATGGACAGTTGGATTCGCAGCCGCGGACAACCAGGCGTAGTTGTCTAAACGAGCACTGACGCTCAATTTCATAGCCGCACCAGTTTCCTGGTGCGGCTTTCCTTTGCGGACGCGCCGGCGCCAGTTTTAGCGGAGGGCCGAAGGCTAGCTAGACCTTGTACAGCGGATGCTGTTTTCAACACAAGGACATCGATGCAAGCAGAAAAAATCTCGCTCTTTTACAAGGACGCCAAGTCCAACAAAGAATACCACGCCCAGTTGGAGCAGAAGGAGCCAGGGTGGGTGGTTCTGTTTCAATACGGGCCGCGTGGCGGTACGCTGACCTCGGGCGCGAAAACGAAGGCTCCCGTCGGCTACGAGGCGGCGAAGAAGACCTACGACAAGCTCGTCAGCGAGAAGGTGGGCAAGGGTTACTCGCCGGGTGAAGCCGGCAGCGCCTTTGTCAACACGTCGATGGAGGAGCGCTTCACCGGCGTCGTGCCGCAGCTGCTCAACGTCATTGATGAAGAGCAGGCTCAGCGCTTGCTGGACGACCCCGACTGGCTGATGCAGCCGAAATACGACGGACACCGTCGTCTCACTCAGCACACCGGCACCGAACTGCTGGGCATCAACCGAAAGGGCCTGGCAACGGGCCTCCCAGAGTGTGTGGCCAAGGCGCTTGCTGCGCTCGAAGGGCATGCACCCTACGTCCTGGATGGCGAGCTCATCGGTGAGACGTACTTCGTGTTCGACATCCTCGAGTGGGAAGGCATGGACATGAAGGTGCAGGAGTGCGGGTACCGGGTGAGTATGCTGCAGGCTGTGCAGGACCTCCTGAAGGCCGCCGGCGCCAAGCAAGTGGCCATCACCGGCACGGCCTACACCAGCGAAGCCAAGAGAGCGCTCTATGCGGCTGTGAAGTCCGCGTCCGGCGAAGGCCTTGTCTTCAAGCATCGAGACGCCCAGTATGTGCCTGGTCGCCCCAACTCCGGCGGCAACCAGCTCAAGCGAGTGTTCACCCATCGAGCCACCGTGATTGTCGGAGCGCAAAGCACGACCAAGCGCAGCGTGAGCATGGTGCTGCTGGACGAAGCCGGGGCCGAAGTCGATGTGGGCAACGTGACGATTCCGCCCAACCACCTCATCCCGGCCGTGCGCGCGCTGGCTGAGGTCGAGTATCTGTATGCGTTCAAGGGCGGTAGCCTGTTCCAGCCGCGGTACCAAGGCGCTCGTGACGACGTCGGCACCGACGCCTGCTCGTTGAAGCAGCTCGTGTTCAAGCCTGAAGGCGTGAGCAGCGACGAGGCTGACGAAGCCTGATTCTGAAAAGGCCGCCGAGTTACCTCGGCGGCCCTTCTTTTTGTCGAGGCACTAGTTCTGCGCAGGTGCCGCTGTTGACGCAGGCTTGTCAGAAGTCGCCTCAAGGACCAACTCGCCGAGCGAGGTGAGCCTATTTGAGACGTGCTGGACGCCGGCTTGCGCCGCCTCACCGACCTTGGTCAGCGTGGACGCTGCAGTGTCGCTCGCTGAAGTGACGTTCTCACCGAACGAGGTGAGGGACTCCTTGACGCCATCCGCGGTACTCGTCGCAGTGACCGCCGCGCCCTCTGCGCTGGACTTTGCGGTCTCGGCAGACTGCTTCGCAGAGTGCATCGTTGTCTCGGTGGACTGTCCGAGCCGGATGAGCTGCTCCTTCAGCTGGTGAGGGCTCGAGGGCACGTTGCCATTGCAGCCAGCAAGTAGCGCAAAGGCGGCCACGAAGGGAAAAAGATTTAGATTCACGAAGGGGCTCCAAGGGTTGATACCGGGTGTAGCGGAGTGCCCTGGAGAGGCCAAGAAAAAGAGCCCTCGGAGAGGGCTCTTAAATTGCTCCCGGATAGGCCTAGCTGGCGGATGCCAGAGCCTCCTTGGCGATGGCGCTCGCGGCACTGCCGTCGTAGTTGGTGCCATGCTGTTCCTTCAGGGCCTTCATCACAGCGCCCATCTGTTTGGGTGAGCGCTCGGCCAGGCCCTGGACAATGCCAAGGATGGCCGAGGTGAGCTGCCCGTGGTCGAGCTGCTGCGGAAGGTAGGCGTTGTAGACGCTGACTTCCTGGCGCAACGCGTCGCGCGCGGCAATACGTGCGTCATCGGTTGCATTCTCAAGTACCACGATGGCTTCCTTCGCGTTCTTGATGAACTTCTTGACGGTCGCTGCGACCTCCTCGTCGGTCGTCTCGCGATTGCCGGCATTCTTGCCAATCATGGCTGCCTCGGAGTAGAGGGTGGTCAGTGTTGCCGCCTTTGCCGCCTCCTTGGCCTTGCGGGCTTGGAGAGAGTCGTCTTTGATGCGTTGAAGCAAACTCATGGGGGTCCTTTGTTGTTTAGAGGTCTACTTCCGTATAGGCGACGCCGAAGCCCGTCGTACACGTCTAGCCTTCCAAGCCTTACCGATTAGAAGGTGGACAGCCTCGATGGCCCGATTAGAACCTGGAGGGTTGGCGGGAAAGCCGCACAGTGCGGGTACCCGCCCAAAAAGCGAAACGGCCCGGTTGGGACCGGGCCGCCTGACGGTCGGAGGGGGGCTAGCGCCTACAGTGCGGCAGCCTGCGTCAGCATTTTGAGAGCGGTAGCCTCATCCAAGCGACCCTCGCGCGCCTTCAGCGCCAGCGTTTGGACCAGCGCGGTCGCGATGGGCCCGATGGTTCCCACGTCTTCCGGAATCGCAGAAGCAGCCGGCGCTGCAGCGAAACGCCGCTGCTCTGCCGAAGCCGGTGCGCGGACCGTGGCGGGAGCAAAATCGGCCGCCGACGGTGTGGACACGGGCGCCGATGCACCCACGGAGGCCAGCGCAGGGACTGACACGGGAGCGGGCGCGCGCGTCGGAGCGACAACACCCGTCGAGAGCCGAGGCATCTTGACATCAGCCGGCGCCAGGACACGGGTGGTGGGGCCCTTGCGAGCAGCAGGCTTGCCAGGAATGAGGCCCTGGGCAGCCTCGCGAAGGGCCTTCTTGGTACCACGAGGCTGCTTCGGGCCCGGGTCCAGCATTTTTACGACTGCAGGAGGAATGTCCTTCGCCGTCCGCGGACCATCGAACCAGTCCTTGGGAAGGTGGAGAGCAGTCGTAAACCGCTTGACCTCCGCATCGTCGAGCTTCTTGTTCCTGTGAATCCGATGGGAGATGTTGGCCGGGCTCATGCCCATGATTTCACAGAGCTTGCTCTTGGCACCAGGGGCTTCGGTCAGCACGGCCAAGTTGATGCGGCGGGTGTCGAGGATGTCCTCGCCGGGCGTGTGTGTCGTTGGAGCGGTCGCAGCGGGCGCCCGCGTCTTCTTGGCGGCCGCCGCGGGCGGAGCCACGGTCTTGGCCGCCGCTGTCTTCTTCGCGGGCTGAGAGCTTTGTTTTTTGGCCATGTCTTCGTCCTGTCGTTGAGGTGCGGCTTCTGTGCTGGCTGGCGCTGCTTCCGGCACCGCTGCGAGCGTCAACTGGACCGGTGCCTGAACTGCCACTGCTGTTTGCGTTTCGGTTGATTCCGCTTCGTTTTCAGTCGCGTTGAAGTTTAGCGGAGATTTTAAACGATTTACAACTTCAGGTGTCAAGCGGGCGTTTACGCGGTCAAGGAACCCGCTGGGCAGCTCTAGCGTTACCTCGATGTGGTACGCAACGTCGTGGGGAAAGTTTTCGCCTCGAAGCAGCTCATTCACGCGCTGCAGTGGCATGTCCAGGGCTAGGGCGAGGTTTTCGACGGAGGTCGCGGCGTCCAGGAGAGCTTTAAAGTTTCTGACCTGGATGGCCGAGGCGAGCTGGGTGGGGTCTATCGCGGGCGGTTGATGCCGTGGCGCATTGTTGCGCTTCTGAAACTCACCAAATTGGGGCTGTCGGTTCGACCGTGCCTGGTGTCTTCCGGGGCTTTGATACATAGGGAGACGCTCCTGAAACGAATAAAGCACGTTAAGACGGCGAGTATAGCCCATGAACACTTTCGATTGCCTGTCTTTTTATCGGTATGAAACAGGCCCTCTATACGCCCAAAGCACTTTGAAGCGGATTGAATGGACCACGATTTTGGCTACGTCTACGTACTCACCAACCCCTCGATGCCGGGGCAGGTGAAAGTGGGCATGACCAGGCGACGGCCTGAGCGTCGAGGCGCGGAGCTGTCCAGTGCCACCGGGGTTCCGCAGCAGTTTGAGCTCTTCTACGCGCGCTCGTTCGAGGACTGCGCGCTCGCCGAAAAGGTCGTGCATTCGGTCCTGGATGAGCAGGGTGCCAGGACGGCGAAGAACCGCGAATTCTTTAACCTTACGCCCGAGCAGGCTAAAGAACTGATTGACAAGGTCGCGGAAAGGCTTGCGGTACCCGAAACGGCCGATGTCTTCGCCGAAGCCTTCACCGCCCGCGCCCAGCAACACCTGACCTTACCCCGGCCTAGCGTCGCCGAGCTGGAGGAGGCTTTAACGCTCTTGGAACACGCGGCGTCTCTCGGTCACCATCTGGCGCCATATCTGGCCGGCGAAACAGCCGTTGCGCTGTCCGAGAGAAAGAAGGGTCCTGCAGGGGTCGCCGAGCGATTGGTTGCTCGGGGCCGCGAGCTCTTTCAGCTGTCCGCGGAGCGCGGAGTCAGTCGCGGCTTCGGTAGGGCCGCCGAGGCCTCTTTGCGCCTGGGAGAGACCTTTGAGTACGCCACGCTCTGGGGCCGCTACCTCGCGGCGCTTCCTCCGGACGAGCCTATTCCCGAAGAGGAGCTCGAATTCATCCTCGTTTTCGTGCACGACCACATGTTCAGCGGCGAAAAGGCATGCCCACCGGTTCATGGCTATCTCCAGGCAAACTATCGTCAGTTGCGCGCCGGCGCACGCGGGGGAGGGGCGTCCAAGGAGTTTCTTGTCTGGCTTGACGAATACGCCAGTACGCTCAGCAGCCGGCTGGTGACAAAGGCGAAGTGGCCCCTGGTCGGCCTCGCTGGTCTAGCGGCATTCTGGGCCATTCGGCCGGAGGCCTTCGTGCTCTTCCTCGCTGCAGCCTTGCTCCTCGCGGGCGTAGGTGCCGGCATCAGAAGGCGGTACCGGACACGCGCCGCTTTGAAGGCACCGAAGACGGGCCGAATCGACGTTAGCGGGCGACGCTAAAGCCTTGGCGCAGGAGGATTTACCCCATCCACTGCGCTTTTCGACCCGTAGGTGTAACCGATGAAGACGAGGTTGCTATAGGTGTTTGCTGACGCTTTCTGAAGCACTCAGCGGCCTTTCATCGGCAAGCGGCGTGTCCGGACGCGCTGCTTCCCGGGGAACAAGCAACTACCGACCCACCGGGCGCGCTCGTCGCGATGGCCGGGAATCCAGAGTGGCACCAAGTGCGCCTGGGTCGTGTCGCGGGGCCGTTGAAGCGGGGAAGTTGGTCCGCTGGCTTGGCCAGTCGTTGCTTTCGTAGATTTGTCCTGACGAAACTCGGGGCTCCGCGGAAATCGAAAGAGCAATGGCGCGTGCTGGGCCGGCGGGCTGAAATCCCCTTCGCATTCGTGCGAGCGCCAGCAAAAACCAGACAGTCGGTTTGAGCCAGGCAGGAAACTGCTTGACTGGGTCCACTTGAGGTGACGTCGTCGACGGGACTCGAAGTCGTTGCCAATGGTAAGCTCTACGCTCACCAGGCCGAACGCGTTGACACAGGGCTGCCTTAGCCTAGAGACCGGTGGAGTTCGCTTCACCGCGGTACACGAGGCGGCCACCGTGGGTTTGTTGCAGGTTGCGCTATGTCTCACCAGGCCGACCATGGAATCGACCATTCAGAGGGCTCACGTACGGGAATACGGGGGCCCTTTTTTCTGCTCAGCTGCCGCCTCGCATGACATTCCCCAGGCTGATGACGTTGGAATCGACCTCATGCGGCGTCATTTCGTCCAACCCAAGGAACACCATTCCCCGGCCGGCTGGACCGTCTCCCGCGCAAATGAAAGTGCACCGGCCCGGTGCAGGCAGCGCTTCCGCGGGGCGAAGAAAGTCCACAACGAACCGCGCACGCTCTTCGGAAGCGGCGCAGAAACGATATTCCCTGCCCAGGCGCACGCCCCAGTTGCGATAGGCCGCCTGGCCGGAGAGCAGTAACGCCCTGCGCCGAGCGGCAGCCTGCTTGGCCACTGCGTTGTCGTGCAGGAGCTGCGCCTTTGACAGGGCTTCGGAAGCCAGGCCCCTCGAAAATGCATTCGACCAGACCATCTCGGCTTGGCACCGGTTCACCGAGTCCGCAAAGAAAGCTGCCTCCCGCTCGGCCTCGTCCACAACCTTCCATTGCTGGCAGGCCTGGATGTACGTGAGGTCGATTACCTGCGCTTGCATTGCTGAGGGGTCGGCCGCTTAGTGACCCGCGTCCTCGACACCCAATGACTTCGCACCGCCGCCGATGATGCGGTAAGGCAGAAAGGCGAGCTGTACCCAAAGGCGAATGCAGCTGTCGAAGTACGCTTCCATGAAATGGTTCCCGTTGAGGTGACCGGCTGTTTAGGCAAGCGACTTAAATGTTTGCGCAACGGCATAAAAGTCAGCGCTACACGACGTCAATCCAGCCAGCCGCTGGCGTCAAGGCTCACTTCGGGAGATTCCATGAGTCAGTTCACGATGTCGCTGTCCCTCGGCGGAACCCGCGAGATTTACAGCCCCGAAGCTGTGGTCAAAGCCATGGCCCGCTCAGAAGGAACGAACAACGCGCTCCTGATGAAAACCTACGGTCGAATGCTTGACGTCGGTGCCCAGCGCTTCATCTCCAAGCCGTCTTCCTCCGACGCGCTTGCGCCGCTCGCCCAGGCGTGCCCCAACTTCCAGGGCGTGGTCGACGACTTGCGCAAATACCTGGAGCTCGCGCTCTATGGCTCATCCCCGCTCAACTTCGTGCCAATCCTGCTGGCAGGCGAGCCTGGGGTCGGAAAGACGCACTTCGCCGCAGAACTGGCGAAGGCGCTGAACATCCCGCATCGCTTCGTCTCGATGGGCACCATGACCAGTGGCTGGGTGCTGTCCGGGAGCTCGTCGGGCTGGAGCGGTGCACGCCACGGCAAGGTGGCCCAGGCGCTGATTGAGGAGACCATCGCCAACCCGGCGTTCACCCTCGATGAGGTGGACAAGGCAGGTGGCGACCACCGCTATGACCCCTTCGGCGCGCTGCTGCAGTTGTTGGAGCCGGACACGGCCAAACACTTCACCGATGAGTTCCTCGACGTCGAAATCGACACGTCAGGCATCTTCTGGGTCGGAACCGCGAACAATCTCTCGGCCATCCCCGACTACATCCTCCAGCGAATGATGGTGTACGAGGTGCCGTCCCCGACGCGCGCCCAGGCCGCCAGCATCGCTCAAAGCATCTATTCGGGGCTTCTGGCCGCTAACGGCTGGGGTTTCGACCCGGACCTCACCGATGCCGTGCTCGAACACATGGCGGAAGTGTCCCCGCGGGAAATGAAGAAGGCCCTGCTCGACGCCATGGGGTCCGCGCGCCTGGCCAAGCGTGAGACGGTCCTTGCCGACGACGTCGGACATTCGCACGTGAAGAAGAAGACGTCGATGGGCTTTCGAGCCTGAATGCTCGCCGGCAGGATTCGGGCGTGATTGAGCGGGAAACGCCGAGCTTTAGCTGGGCGTTATGGCATGAGGGGCCTGCGGCAGCTAGCCGTCGGCTTGCCGGCGGGCCGGAGCCAGGTCAGGCGGACGCGAGGGCGTTCGCCGCGCCGAGATTGGCCAGCGCATCCGCGCGTTCATTGCCTGGGTCGCCATTGTGGCCCTTAACCCAGGTCATCTTCACCTTCCGCTTCGCGAAGAGGGCATCCAGCTGCTGCCAGAGGTCGACATTCTTGACGGCGTCGCCGCCGGCGGTACGCCAGCCCTTGCGCTTCCACCCGGGCATCCACTCGGTTAGGCCCTGAATTACGTACTTCGAGTCGGTGAAGACCTCGATGCGGGCGCCTTCCGGGACGCGGCGAAGCGTCTCGATTGCAGCCGACAGCTCCATCTTGTTGTTGGTCGTTCCAAGGGCACCGCCGTGTCCTTCCACAACCACGGTGCCATTCTGGTCGCGGAGCGAGAACCCCCAACCTCCGTTGGCTGCGGCGCCGACCTTGCCGTTGGCCTTGCAGGCACCGTCGCAGTAGGCGACGTAGCTGAGAGCAGTCGGAGCAGGGGCGGCGAACAGGTCGTTTTGCATTTTAGATTCTTGTGAGTGGTGTCAGCATTATAGCAGAAAGAGCTTGGCTCTAAAGCCCCCTAAAACGTTTTAGCCTTCGGGCGTCGTGGATGCACCGATAGCCGCGTGCGGGCTGTTCGCTAGACCAAGCAGGACAACTTTCACTCAAGAGGACAAACCAATGAAAATCAACAGAGTTCGTCAAAGCCTGGTGCGCAACATCAGTGCGGGTCTGGCGGTTCTGCTTGTTGGCGCCCCTGGCGTCGGCAAGACGGACGTCGTGCACGAAGTCGCAAGACAAACTGAGCGGGAACTGCTCGTTTCGCACCCGGTGGTCTCCGACCCGACGGACGCGAAGGGCTTGCCCTACCCGAACAAGAAGGGCGACGCAGCGCGGTTTCTGCCGTACGGTGTGATGGCTCAGGCGCTCAGCGCCACGAAGCCGACGCTCTGGTTCCTGGACGACCTTGGCCAGGCTGCCCCGGCGGTGCAAGCCGCCTTCATGCAGCTGCTGCTGGCGCGGCGCATCGACGAGCACGTTCTCCCGAACTGTGTCACCTTCGTTGCCGCCACGAATCGCAAGCAGGACCGCGCCGGCGTCTCTGGACTGCTGGAGCCCGTCAAGAGCCGCTTCGTGACCATCTTGGAGGTCGAGCCTGACCTGGATATGTGGATTGACTGGGCGCTCGCGAAGGGACTTCCTCCGGAGCTCGTCGCTTTCCTGCAGTTTCGCGGGGGCGACCTCTTTCACAAGCCCAACCCGACGACCGAGCTGGTGAACAGCCCGTCGCCACGTACCTGGCACAACCTGGCAAAGCTGCTCAAGGCTGGCGCTGCCGATGACCTCAAGGAGGACAAGGCCGGCGTACTGGAAGAGCTAAGCGGCTCTGTGGGCAAGGAAGCGGCAACCGAATTCGTCAACTTCCTGGAAGTGGCGAAGGACCTGCCGAGCCTGGACGACATCCTGCTGTATCCGGACACCGCGCGCATCCCTGATGAGGTCTCCACTTTGTGGGTCCTGGCATCAGGGCTCGCATCGGCAGCGACGAAGACCAACTTCGGTGCGCTGAGCACCTATGCAGGACGCATGGTCCAACAAGCCTACGGCGAAGCCGCGGCCTTCATGGTCCGCAAGAGCATCGTTCTGACCCCCGGAATCACCCAAACCGCAGCCTACTCACGGCTGCTGGCTGGTGAGGTGGGCGCATTGCTGTAAACGAACAAGGAATCAAACATGGAAATCAAGAATGCAGTGCTCGTTTCGCTGAACATCAGCGTGTGGCAAGCCAACCGCCAAGACAAGAAGATTTCGGAGCAGGTCACCGACGCCCACCAGGTGACGGACCGCCGCCTCGGACGATTCTGGAAGAGCCTTCTGCCGAAGTGCCAGGTGCTGGACACGCTCTACGCGGCCCAACGGGCGGCGCGGACGTTCCACTACGAAAACACCCTGGCGTGGATGCATGACGGCCCGCGCATCTTGCCGACGGCAAACTACGAGTCCTACATGAAGGCGATGCGCGGCTTCAAGCATCAGTTTGAAGTCGCCGTGCTCGGTCTCATCGACCAGTACGACGGTATCCGCGAAGAAGCGCGCAAGGTGCTCGGCCAGCTGTACAGCGAGAGCGACTACCCTGACAAGCAGTCGCTCAAGTACAAGTACGACTTCGACATGAAGGTGATGACGATGCCGGCGTCTGAAGGGATGCTGCATCTGGGCCTGGCCGACAAGGAGGCGCAAGACCTTTGCGCCAAGCTGGAAGCCGACATGCGTGACACGTTCAAACGGGCCAACCGCCGGATGTGGGAAGACCTGCACGAGCGCCTCGAGCGCCTGTCGGCGAAGCTGATGGACGGGGACGCCTACGTGCGCGAAGAGACGATTGCAGCGGTGCGCGACCTCGCGGACCTTCTGCCTCGGCTCAACGTGACGAACGACGAAAAGCTGGACATGCTGGCAAACCGCCTGAAGGGCTCGTTGACCAACGTCAGCGCCGCGATGGTGAAAAACGACCCCAGCGCGCGCAAGCGCGTCGCGGACGAAGCCAAGACGGTGTTCAGTGTCATGCAGGCGTTCATGGGCCAGAAGCGTGCCCCGCCGGCGCCAATGGCCGCACCTGCGGTCAACGCGACGGTGATGGAGCTCAAGCGTGCAGCCTAAGTCGGCACACGTCAAGCGGGTCATGAAGGCCCGCTCCGACATGCTGGCCGACCAGCCGTTCTTCGGGTTTCTGGCGCTGCGCCTGAAACTCGCCGAGGACCCGACGTGTGCGGGCATGTGGACGGATTCGGTGACGCTGGGATTCAACCCCCGGTATATCGATACCCTGGTCGACGTTGAGCTCAAGGGCTTGATTTCGGCTACCGTCCTGCACATCGTAGCGGGCCATCCCTGGAGGCAAGACAGTCGAGAGACAGTTCTCTGGAACGAGGCGTGCGACGAGGCCATCCATCCGATGGTCCTGAAATCGGGTTTCCGACTGCCGCAAGGCATGGCAACAGGCAAGGAGCACCTCGGATTCTCCGCGGAGTTCATCTACTCGAAGCTTCTCGAAGCTCGGCCGCCGGCGCCGCCGCCCGCGCCCCCCACACCGGAAGGTGGCGGCGGGGACGCGGATGGCGGGGACGGAGGCAGCGACCCCACCCCCTCACCCGAGGGTCAGGAAGGCCCCGAGCCCCGGTCACCGGACAACGGAAGCGGGTCGGGCGAGCCGGAGACCGGCGAGCAGGACGGCGAGGGCGGGCAACCGCAGGCCGCTCCCGTAACGCCGCAGATGCTGGGTGAAGTACGCCAGGCCCCCAAGGAGGCCGAGAACGGCCAAGGCACCAAAAGCCTGGAGACCGAATGGCAGCTTGCGGTGGAAGCGGCGACGCACATGCAGGGTGACCTGCCTGGCAACGTGATGTCACTAGTCGGTGAGGCGCTGAAAAGCAGGGTCGACTGGAAGTCGGTGCTGCAAAACTTCGTCGAAACGTCGATGCACGCCCCGGACTACACGATGGCCGTCGTCAATCGCCGCTACCTGCACCTGGGGTTCATTCTCCCAGGCCTGCGCGGGGCGAGCATGAAGACGTTGGTCGTCGCGCGGGACACCAGTGGCTCGGTGAAGAACGACTACCGGCGCCTGTTCAACGGGGAGATTCTCGACATCGTCGAGCGGCTCAAGCCAGAACGGGTTGTGGTTCTGGACATCGACACGCATATCCGCAAGGTACAGGACATGGTGGACGACGTCGCAGAGGAGCTGGACCAGACCACCTATGGTGGCGGCGGTACGCACTTCGAGCCCGCGTTCAGCTACGTCGAGGACGAGGACATCGAGTGCTGCTGCATGGTCTACCTGACCGATTTGCTGGGAACCTTTCCCTGCGAGGCACCCGACTACCCGGTTCTCTGGGCAGTCCCAGAAGGAAGCAACCGAGGAAAGCTACCGCCATTCGGCGAAATGGTTGAACTCGACGTCGACTGAAAACATCTTTTCCAATCCCGGACGCTCACGCGGTCCGGGATTTTTCTTGGGGTGCGGGTTCCGGTATAGGTCGCTAGACACAGAGCAACAGCCTTGTGCTGGGGTTGCTTCACCTCCCGTTCGCACCTCGCAAGAGGCACGGCAAACGAAGCGTCTCCCGAGCTTCGGCTCAAAGGACACCTATCTCAACACCCATGACAACTCAACCTAGCGGTTGGCATGTCGGGACAACGCGAACATCTTGAAAGCAACAGGCCAACTGCCAAACGGAGAAATCTCATGGAAGTTCAAGAACAATCGAATGTCGACCTCTTCAAGGAGTCGGCACGCCGCATGACCGAATTCTTTGCGTCCAAGGGCGTGAAGGTCAAGAACACCATCGCTCTCGAGGCGCTTTCGACCGCCCTCGGCGCGAAGAACTATCGTACGCTGCTCGCCTCGCTGAATCGGCCGGCCGCCACGCGCGCCGAGGAGGACCCGAATGCCTGGAAGCCTGGGCAGCCGCGATACACCGTGCACGCCCTCTATGAAGACAACAATCAGCGCTACTCGGACGACTTCGGGGGTGCTGACGCGCTAGAGGCCGCGGTCTGCTGTCAAGTTGACCGCAATGCGGACTTCTGCAGCGTCACCATCGCGTCTGTCATCGACCGGGTCACCGGAAAGATTGCCGACACCGGCTGGTGCGGGGACGACGAAATCGGAAAGCACGGAGCGGCGGTCCGAGCCATGCTCGACGTTGCGAAGGGTGTCCTGAGACAGGATACCAAGGTGCCAGAAGACGTGGCCGCAGCGTTTCTCTACCTGAACGTGCAAGTCGACGGAACCAGCACAGAGCTCATCGACGAGATGTCTCCGGGCGAAGGCGACATCAAGGAAAGAAAGCCGGTGACGCTCAAAGCCTACGGCCTTGAGCATGTCGTAGAGCCGGTCGAGGCCCTGGAGACCGTGGCTCGGTACATCCTGGACTGCGTGCATGTGCATGGCTGGGTCAAGCTGACCAACGAGGAGCTTCGCAGCGTGTATCACGCTTCGGCGCTCACGCGGTATTTCGAGTACGAGCTTCGTGGCGCATTATTCGACGAGAACGAGCTCGAAATCCTCGATGAAGCACTGCCTGCGGGCAATCTCGCAGGTCACCCGATGGCCCCAATCACCTGGCTGGCCATTGCAAACGACGAGCAGGTCTTCGCGCAAGGTACGCATTACACCGTCGCCGGGTCAACTCCCGCCTGACGTCATTCGAGCCGCCATCTTCGGATGGCGGCTTTGTCTTGGCACTGGCCACGCGCAGCTACAGGCGATACACCTTGTCCACAACGCCGCGTGCGCCGGCGCCGATGGTCGTCGGACGAACGAAGGTAATCCGGTCTGGCGCCAGGCGACGGATATGGCCGCGTCGCAGATGTTGCCGGGGCGGATTGCGCTGGCCATCAATTTCGTAGCCGCCGGCCCGGGCGGGCCCAGCAGGCGCTTTCATGAGGTCCAAGACCCAGCTCTCGTAGAAGGGTGGTCGGCCGTTTTTGATGCGCTTCTTGTTCAGCTTGTCAGGCGCGGGCATCCGCACACGGCCCACGTTGCTGGCGTTGACCGTCAGGCAGAACCCCAGCGCCGTGCTCGCCTCGTCACGCACATCGATGGATAGACGCGCGATGGCCTGCTCCATTGAACCAGTCTCTTGGGCCATGAGGGCGACCATCTCCGGGCACAGGTTGACGGTCTGGCACTCGTACGTTGCCGTCGTTGGTTTGAGGCGCCCCTGGCTCAAGAGAAACTCGCGCTCCAACTGGTCCGAGCCTGGCAGTGGCTCCTCTGCACCTCGCCAGATGCCCGGGTTCAGTGGGATGAACGAAGCCAGGGGTGCTACGAGCCAGCGCTTCGCATCGTCGTGGTAGTACACGGACGCAACAAAAAAGCCGGGTCGGCTCATGCCTGTGGGGCACAAGGCCGGATACCGTTTGGCCAGGCTGCTGGACCAGCAAGCAGCGATTCTCCTGGAGGATGCAGTTTCCTGGAACGCACCTCCGCCGGCGTATACCTCCTTATCCTGGGGGAAGGGCGCCTCGAGCGCGACGGCGTCGAACGGAAGCCGGATGAATTCCGAGAAGCTGTCCGTGGAGTTTTCCAGCGCAACGAGCTCGCCATGTTCGGGCAGGTTGAATTTCACGGCTTCGCGCAGGAGTTGGCCAAGTTGCTCATGGACCGCTGCGGTGGTGGTGAAGCCGTTACCTCGCAAGCCTGGCACGCGCGCTTCGAGTTCCTCGATGGCGGTGGTGGAGTAATTCAGGGCTGTAGGTGACACGCGCGGGCCTTTGCTGGAGTGCGTCCATTTTCTCTCATCAAAAGAAAAAGGCGCCGGGGGGCGCCTTTTGAATCATGAAGAAAGCTTAAGCGATGGACTGGTCCATGTAATTAGGCTTTCGGCATGACCGCTTCACCCACGGGACTGGATGTTACGGCTTCTGCTTCAGGCTCGACGGCGGCAGCGGATGCTACGCGACGACGACCGGCGTGAGCGGCAGTGGTTTCGACGAGCCCAAGGACGAATCCGAGGAACGCGACGAAAGAGAAGGCGAAGCACAAGATGAGGTTCAACGAGATGTTGTAGCCAAAAATCGCGTAAATCGGCCAGGGAGCGTCGACGATGAGTGAACCAAAGGCCAACGCGCACCCGAAAGTGATGAGGCGCTTCGACAGGGGAACCGATTGCTGCATGTTGCGGGACATGGATACTCCAAAAAATGGTCTATGCGCGGTATAGCAACGGCAGGAGGCGGCCCGAGAAAGCTGAATCTAGCAAGAAAAACCCGACCTCAAAGAGGTCGGGTTGGAATGACATTACTCGATGCCGAGCTTCGCCAGGTCCGCGAGCTTGCGCTGCGGAAGCGGCAGGTCTTTCTTCTTGCACTCGTAGACGTACCTGGCCGCGGCGGTTTCAGCAAATTCGCCGACCGCCGACGTCTGCGTCACCAGCGCAAGCAAAATCTCGTCCACGCGCTCTCCGAGCGGCTCTGCGAGTGCATCGCGCAAGGCCTGCATCAGATAGCTGATGACCTTGGCCAGGCCGCCTTCGGCCGCCTTGGTGGCTTCCTTTCGACGCAGCACGAGGCTGCCATCGTCTCCGAGCCACGCGAGGTGGTCGGGCGCATCGCCGAACTCGAGGTGCAGGGCCCCCTTCGACAGCGCCAGTCCGCGGGATTCGACGAGCGAGGCAAGGTCCTTGGCGAGGTAGATGGTCGACGTCTTGAAGGCTGTTTGCGCTGCCTTCTCGGCAGGCTCCAGCTCCGAATGGGCCAGGACAATGCGGTTGCTCACCAGCGAAGGGAAGGTTGCCCGTCCGTCGGCGGTCCACACGTTATTCTCGAATCGCGCAAGGCGCGAAGGGTCCTGCACTTTCAAGCTTTCGGCGAAGACTGCCTTCAGCTGGCTCGGCTCCGTAAAGCCCCAAAGCTTGAGGGTGTCCAGGGAGACGGCCGTACCCTTGCGCAGCTTGACAATCCGCTTGCCCAGCTCGTCCCCCTTCGGGGCGAACAGAACGACCGGTGCGCGCCAGTCCGACACGAGGTCGAAGTACTTGATGCCGCGGCCGAGTACGGACGTCACCAGCTGAGGGTGGTTTTCCAGCGCGGAGAAGAGCGGTTTGGTGCCGGCCTTCACGGCATTGGCGACTTCCTTCAGCTCTTCCTCGGTGTCCTTTCGGACCTTAGGCTTGTCCTTCTCCTTCGCCACGGTTGCGGGGAAGTGCTTGGCGATGCGGGGCCAAACAGGGCAGCTCGACATGATGTCGTTGCGAGCAACGTTCAGGCTGAGCGTGAAGTCCGGCTTGGTCACGACCTCGCCGGCACAGGAGAACCGGTAGCGGCCGAAGTGGTTCACCAGCACGCCGCCGTTGTAGACATCCAGGCTGTAGCCCTTCGGGTCAAATCGGTAGTAAGCCTCGTTGGTCTCCAGGTCCCAGGCCTCGGTGGCAGGGTCCTTCGTGATGAGCTTCGCGTTCAGATAGACAGCGCCAGGCACGTAGCGCACGAGGCGCTCGAGCTCGGCTTCCAGCTGCAGCAGCTCCGCGTCGCTCAAGGCCTTGTAGAACTTCCCGAAGATGGAGGTACCTTGGCGAGCTTCAGTCTCCTGCAGCACGTAGTCGAGACCTTTGGTCTGGACATCGACGTGCATGAGGAACTCGTTGGAGTGCCAGACGTTGCTTGCGTAGGCCCATTGCTGAGCTCTCCCGAGGCCGAATTTTCCGTATATGCGGTGGTTACCTTCGTCATGCGGAAAGCCCAGGGTTTCAAACCAGGCATAAATTTCTTCGCGCGACAGAAAGCCCGAGCCGTCATCGACGATGGTGTACTCGGTGCTCGAGACGTTGATGTCGACCCGTGTGGCGCCGGCGTCGACCGAGTTCATCACGGACTCGGACAATGCCTTGCCCATCGAGCCGGCTTGCGCCTTGATGAAGGTGTGGATGGCCAGCGGATGAAGGGTCAGCTTGCGACTCTCGATAACAGTGCTCATGGTGTCCTTGAGTTGTGGGAAGACGAGCTTCCGGTTGTGATATTTCCTTGTCCGTCGTCTAGGAACCGCCAGCAGGTGGTCTGGCGCCGTCCCGTTTAGGCAGGGGCGCCGGCATAAAAAAGCCCGGCTGTGGTGACAGCCGGGCGAGAAGCGAGGAGGTGGGGCCTAGTAGTTGGTGGTCCGAGTCAGGTGGAATTTCGCGTCGCGTGCCTGGTTTCGGTTGGCCCATAGCCAGAAGTCCACCGCCTCCACAGAGCACCTGAAGTGTTCGGCAAGTTCATTGACAGCCAGGATGGTTGCCGCACGGATAGCCAGTTCCTCCTGGCTGCCTGCCTCGATGAGTTCCTGTCGGTCGATGGCCGCCGCCCACGCCGGCGAGTAGTCGAGCAGTTCCAGCGCGCGCAGGACTTTCGGCAGCTGGTAGTCGGCCGCGGCGGTCACGTCGAGTCGCACCTCCTGGCCCCCCATGCGTGCGTTCCACTCGCTGGCGGCAAACATGAGGGTGAGCTGGGCCTTCTTCAGGTAGCGGTCGCCGTACGCAAGCGGGAACATGTACGCGAGAACCTGCGCGTCCGCCCAGGCAAGTTCGCCGTTCCAGAGCACGCGCCGTGCAATGAATTCAGCCGCGGTGGTGAGCTTCGAGGGCTCCAGCACCTCGTGAAGGATGCGGGCGCGGGCTTGAGCGGCCGGGATGTCTCCGAAGATGAAGCCAATGCCTTCGTGCGCGATGCGGGAACGCAGTTGGCTGGCCACTTCGGTGCACTGCTCGTGGATGGAGCCGTGACCGCCTAGGCCGCCGAGGGCCTCGAGCCAGGCGGCGTGGAATCCTTCCTGCATTGCAAGGGCGCCGACCTTGCCATTGTGGGCATAGCGGATGAACTGGCCCTCCGCATCGACGTCCCAGAACTGGAAGTTCATCGTGTTCATGACGATGAAATACGGAACGAACATGTGCGGATGCGCAGCCAGCGGGCTGGCACCGAGGGACGAGCCCATGGCGCCGAGGTCAGAGGGTCGTTCGAGGGCGGTAATCGCCTCCGATGCGACGCGCACCATGTGCGGGGTGTAATCGGCTTCAGCGACGACGAGAACGGGGTTTCGAAGTGGGTGAGGGTGCATTCCCTGGTTTCCTTTGAGGTGTGTTGCCTCAAAGGTGTAGGGAGCCCTCTTATCGCTATGGCGGCGATACCTCGCCGTACGGTATACGTGCGCTAGGCTGCGCGGCGCGCGCGCCACTTCAGGAAGTTGACCACAGGTGCTGCGCCGCAGGGGGCGTGCGCCAAATGCGGCTGACCAAGAAGCTCAGCCATCAACAGGCGCTCGGGGCTGCCAGGAGGCTGCTGCCGCAGGTGTGTGAGGTCGGGGGCACGGAGGTCGGCGTACGGAAGGGCTTTGATGGCAAACGCCGCAAAGTCTTGCCAAGGCAGAGCGACGTAGGGCGCCCCGAGCGCCGTTTCGAGCGGCGCGGCCAGGGCGTACTGGCCTGCTCGTGTCAACCACACGCGGCCATCCGCGGCCACGAGGACCAGATGCCGAAAGGTGTTCCAGAATTCCTTGGAGGGTGACGAGGTACGCGCAGCCATCGGCTGAATCTAGCACGCGGGTTTCACATCACAAAATCCAAGAGAAAACGCGTTCTCCCCAATGACAAAGGACCGGTGGTCCGGTCCTTTGAGCTTGGGGGGGGAGGGAGGCTATCAGGCGCCGGATGCGGCCTCGTCGCGCTTGCCCAGCAGCTGGAGCTCGCGGCCGACGATTTCGGTCGTGTACTTCTCCACGCCATCCTTGTCGGTGTACTTGCGCGTGCGCAGCTTGCCCTCGATGTAGACCTGGCGCCCCTTGGTGACGTATTGGGCCACCACGTCGGCCAGCTTGCCGTACACGGTCACACGGTGCCACTCCGTCTGTTCCTTGCGCTCGCCCGACTCCTTGTCGGTCCAGCGTTCGCTCGTGGCGACACTGAAGTTCGCGACGGCCTCGCCGGAAGGCAGGATGTTCATTTCCGGGTCGTTGCCAAGGTTGCCGACGATGATGACTTTGTTGATGGACATGGAAGGTTCAGTTCGAAGTGAGAGTGAGTTGTGGGAGGAGGGGGTGGGAAAGGGGTCAGTGCAGGTGCGCGCTCAGCGCGCCCGAGGCTTGAAGTTGTGTAGAGAGGCCCAAGCGTTTGAGGGTCAGGGTTGCGACGTTGAGCGCGACGTCATCAGGCCCTGAGAACCGAGCGACATCGACGGCAGCGGCGAAGGGCGGCAGGAGCGCCGCGGCGTCCTCAATGGGGAGCCCGTCATCCTCGGCAAGCGCCGCAACGAGTTGCAGGAGGTCCTCGACTTGAGCTGTTGGAAGCCCTACGCAGTGCAGCGCCTCGAGCTGACGCGCGAGAGCATCCAGGACCGGCGGGTCGAGGACGACGAGGAAAGAGCCCAGAGAAGGACGGAACCTTGTCTGGCTGCTTGCCTGTCGGTAGACACTGTAGAGGGGGAAGAACCTTCGCATTGCGGCTCATGCCCGCGGAGCTGTGATGCGACTTGTAGAAAGACGAGTTTAGCCCTCGACCTAAAACAATGCTTACGGGATGCATTTTAGGTGTGCTACAATGGCTGCGCTTTAGATTGATGAAAGCGGCTTAAAGTGATTCATTCCGCTCCCGTTCCCCTGTAGCTAAGTTGGCGAGGAAACCGCCTTGAAAATCAAACCCATGTCCAAGTCCCAAGCAATCTCTCTGGCGAAGCTCTTCGCCTTGCAAATCTCCGCCCAAGCTATGCTCGTCACCGATGGCATGACCATGGAGCGCGCCTGCCTCGCGGTCAGCGCGGTGATGTTCGTCCTGCCTTTCATCTCCCGCTCCGTTCGCAGCTTCTACCGCAGCGCGCTCGGCCCGCTGCCGGGGCTCATCCGCCCGTAACTCGCGCCCAGACCTGGCTCTCCATCCGCGCGAGGGCCATGTCCATCAAGGGATGCAGGCGCCTCGTGAGGGCACAGGGCCCAGAGAGCTGGCCGTCGACGTCGGTGCAGGCGAGCTCCGGGCCACCCATCATCTCAGGGTCGTACTCGTACGCGCAGAGCTGCACCCGTTGCTCGCCGGCGAACAGCGCAAACTGAACCCGAGTGGGGTCGACCTGGCTGAAGAGCACGCGCAGCTGTGCCTGGGCGCTGCCATCCCTTGCCGACTGCTCGTTGAGTTCGGCCAGCCCGAGCAAAACCGCGTCGACGAGGTGGGCCGACTGAGCGCCTTGCATCTCAAGGACGGCGAGCGCCTGGCTGCGGCTGAAGGGACGAGGGGTCGTGGTGGTTGTCATGGATGAAAAGTGGCTTCCTGCTCCCGTCTAGAACACGCAGCCGGAAATCTAAATCCATGGGCTATAGGTGAGGCCTCGGCCGTCGCGTGCGCCGCACGCATCCGAGGCTCCGCCTATTCGCCATGACTCAAGCTACACTCGCCTCGGTCCTTTCGTTTCTCCTGCCGTGCCTGCTGTACGCGCAGGCCATCCTGCGCCTCTTCAAGGCGGCGTCCCTCAAGCGCGCCTGGTACACCGTTGCTCCTGCCATCAGCTTTGCCTTCACGTCCCTGTGGCTTTCGAGTTCCATCCGGTCGCACTGGGCAGGCGGTCTGCCGGCGGAATCCGTACAGGCACAACTGAGCATCGGACCGCTCTTCTTCGGCTTCCTGCTGGTGCTGGTCGAGGTCCCATTCCTGGCTGCATGGCTATACACGGCACGAGCACCCAAGCGGCGCGCGTGAGTGTTTTTTGCTGACATCCAGAGAGGCCCGCTATCAATCTTCAACCTCAGACCCCTTTTCTCGACCGCATGAGCCAGCTTGCGGCAGGAATGCGTACCAACTTCATCCAGCTGCAAGGCGCCATCGAAGCGGCCCGCAGCCGTCAACTGACGCCGGGACGCTTCGTCGTGCTGAAAGACACCGACGAGTTGGCCCTTGTGCTGCGCTACAACGACGCGGAGCTCTCGCTGTACCCAGGCCACGACTACCCCGTGGTGGTGCGCACCGGCCTCGGCGAGCAGGAATGTGCGCTAGAGGACCTGCACATGAGCCCCCTCGACCAGGTTGTCGCCGTACTCGAGGACGACCGCCAAGTTTGGGTTCGCGCAGTGCAGACCGGCGCAGGCTGGGTCCTCCACGACGCTCAAGGCCGAGCGCTTGCCCTCGACCAGCTGGTCGAGTTGCACGCGGATTCGTTCTGACCTTCCTTCCAAGTCGCCCCATTGGGCGACTTTCTTTTGGCTAAACGCGCCAGCTACAGGTTGCGTCTTCGAACCCACAACACGCCATGAATCGTCGTTTCGCCCGCTTCCTCCTACTGCCCGTGTTTGGCGTGCTTCTCAGCGCCTTGATGGGGTGCACCGGGAAACCGGACCTTGACATCGTCGCTCAGTGCATTGCCGACAAGGCGACGCCAGCTGAAGTTTCGCGGTATGGCTCCCTGCTCGTGAGCGAGGGCAAGGTGACGCCGGACCGCTGGGCGAGCGTTGGTTGCAAGGGCGGGTGGGCGGTGGCCACGGACAAGGAAGCCCGCCAGAGCGTTGCGGAGAAGCTCCCTGAACTCCTGGTCCCCGACCCGGAGTTCCGAGCGGGCGCGTTCAGCGCCTTGCTGGGTGACGGCGCGACGTTAGAGCAACGTAAAGCAGTGGCGTCCCTTGGCCTCAAGCTGGAGGACTTTGCGAACTTGCGAGAAGAAGCCTTGAACTGCATCCAGGCACCGGAGGCGGTGCTCCTAATGATGGCGGAAAGCGACCTTCCATTCGCCATCGCAGTGCTCGGGAGTCGCGCTGACATCGGCGAACCCGCGCACGCGAGGGCGCTCGCTGCGGCGCTGCTGACCCAGGTCAGCCAGACCGCGAGCCTGAAACGCACCCAGCAGTGCGAGGGCGCTAAGGACACTGAATTTCGCGCGTACGCCGCGGAGCTGGAGAGCTTCATGGCGGGCACGCATCCGTGGGCGCCGGGGTGCCGCGCTGAGATGGACGACAAGGGCATGACGCTCTCGTGCCGGGGCGTCGACAAGCCGTAGGCCTATATCCGCGGGCCGCCCGGCCCGGCGGCGCTGCGCCGTTGTAGCTACACGCAGGGTATTCCACCACTAGGACACCTGCACAATGCAAATTCGCACAATCGCTCTCGACACCGAGACCACGGGCCTGGACGCCGGCGCAGACCGGCTCATCGAAATCGCAGCGCTCGACTTCGACCCCGAGACCGGCCTGCCCACCGGCAACACCTTTCACCGGTTCATCAACCCCGAACGGGAAATTCCCCTCGAGGTCTCCCGGGTGCACGGCAAGACCTGGTCCGACCTGAAGAGCGAACCTGTCTTCAAGGAGGTCGTGAAGGACTTCAAGGAGTTCATCGCCGGGCAACACGTGGTCATCCACAACGCGCCCTTCGACCTGCGCTTCCTCGACGAGGAACTGCGCTTGGTCCGCGGAGGCAAGATGGATAAAATCGTCGAGCGCACGACTGACACGCTGGCGATGTCGCGGCGGCACACGACGGCCAAGGTTCACACCCTGGACGCGCTGTGCGACCGCTACGGCATCGACCGCACCAAGCGCGTGCTCCACGGGGCCTTCGTCGACTGCGAAATGCTCGCAGCCGTGTATCCACCCCTTCTGGCAGACGCCAACCAGCTTGTCGCGCGCCTCAATGCCGTGCTGCCGTTTCCCCTCGGAGATGCGGTGCCTGATTCCATTGAGGGCATGGCCAAGCGCGCGCTGTTGCTGGCCGACCTCAAGAAGGTCCTGGAAAAGGAGTACGACCGCTATACCGAGCCTGTCAAGAAGCTGACCGCCGGCAAGGACTTTGCGACCGAGCTCTTTGAGGTCACATACACCCCCAGCACCAAGACCGACTGGAAGAAGGTGCAGGCCAACCACCTCGAAGGGGTGGACCTCAAGCAGTACCAAACGCCGTCGAGTAGCATGTACATCCGCTACGTGTGATTCCCGAAACCAGCCCTTGCGGCTGGTTTTTCTTTTGCCCGATGCGGAAGGTCACAATAGAAAAGGCCCCTGACACGAATGTCAGGGGCCTCGAATGTTGATGTAGTCAGTGGCGGGGTAGGTAGCCACCGGCGAAACCGCGTTGGGGGTCGCCGTAGAGCCGAGCCAATCCACAGTTGTCCATCCATGCCTGCACCAGGTGCGCAGGCGCGCTCCTGATGCCGGCCTTGAGCTGCTTCGCATCCTGGCGCCTCACGTAGATGTAGGGCATGCCGAGACGTGCGGATGCCTCGCTCACTTCCGTGGGCGGCTCCTCGATGAACGCGACCTGCTCGCCGGCCAGCGAGATGCGTGGAGCTGCCTCCAGAAGCTTCGACGCATGGTCAATCTGGCGATGCAGTTCAACCTCGGTCAGGCCCCTGGCCCGGCAGCGACTCGCGATGCGCCAGGCGGCCAGCTCCTCAGGGGTTACGCCCGGGCATCGACCTTGGTAGGCCGAAGTCAGGCAGTGGTCCGCCGCAGCGATGACCAGCTGTTGCTGGGTGGGGTTCACGCCGATGAAGCGCAAGAACTGGCCAAGCGACGAACCCTCGAAGTACTGCTCCGGCGGCATCCCGTATCCGGGGTCGCCCGGGTGGTGATGGTCGATGATGTCGTCGGGCCTCAGCCCCATGACGGCGCACTCCACAAACACCTGGTGTGCGCCCACGGGAATGAGAGCGGTGACACCATTTGCTTGATAGGCTTCGTGCGAGTGGACGATGTTCCCGCCGACGGTTGCAAAACCGAAGGCGAGCCCGCGCTCTTCACAGATGCGGGCAATTTCCTGCATTTCGTGGTCCGGAGCGCCGAGTACGAAAAAATATGTTTTCATGTTGACTCAACGTTCAAATAGTTAAATGTTCCTGGGCCGTATAGCGAGCGGCCCGAACGTCTGCGGCGTTTAAGGGCCCGCGGGCGGAACGCGTTTAGGTACGAGAGCTCGGACTCCGCATCGCCCTCCAGGGAAGGCGCAACAGGCAGGCTGGCCAAGCTTGACGTCCACGCGGCTAAAACCGGACGCTAAATAGGCCATGACCCGTTCGTATGCAACCGACCGGCCAGCACAGCATGTTTGGCACATCACGTATTCCAGCAAGAGCGGGCAGCCGCTAGTGCCGGTTGCGGACGCCCACTTGCAGGCCGAGTCGTTGCACCTGGAGGTACTCGCGCTTCGCTTGCTGTACGCGCAGCAGCGCGAACGCATCGCGCAGCTCGAGGCGCAGTTGCAGGCCCGCTCGAGCGGGTCGATTTCCCTCACTTCCCCCCAATGACCGATTTAGCAAAGCCCGATTTCGAATACCGCGTGACGTACGCGGTTGTGCCTTCCGACTTTCCGGACCACGCTCGCGTGGCTGAGGACATGTCAAGGATTTCGCCCAAGCCGCCCAAGGGCGGGGGCTGGCAACTGGCTGGGTCGACGCCGGTTCAGAACGCGAAGGGCTGCGTCATCTTCTACCAGTGGGAGCGCCCGGCCCGCGAGCGCGCTCCGGCCGGCTGAGGCGCCATGGACGCCGAGCTCCGTTCGCTTGCGGTGGACGTGCTGTTGCCAGCCTGGGGCTGGCGCTGGGCGTTCATCATCGGGGTGGGCGTCCTGCCCTTTGCACTGCCCGCCATACTCCCCCTTCAGTGGAAGGACGTTGTCAAATCCGAGCTCCAGCACATCTGCGGTGTTGTAGGGTTGATGCTGTGCTTTCTCAGTTTTGGACTTGCTGTGGATACGGTCTTGGTCGAAGCGAGAAGCTCGCTGGCGCTTGTGGAGACGCAGTGCAAGGTTGCGCAGGCCCCTGATAGCCGGTGGAGCCGGCTGCAGTGCGACCCGGGCGGCTTCTACTTCGTTGAGAAGCCCATCGACGCCGCCCCCGGCGAGACTCTTCTGGTCACGCACCTGAGGATGTCGGGTTGGGCTCTAAAGGCTGAGCGCATCGCGCCTTAAAAAAGCCGCGGTGCCTGCAAGGCCCGAACGGCTCAAAGGCAGGCGAGGGCGAACCACCCGTCCGTGGGCCGGCCCAGGAGCCGGTCGACTGCCTGGCGAGCTTCCTCCGGCGTTCGAGCAAAGCCTGCGAGCAGCAGGGAAACGGCGCCCGCGCGGCGCGCGGCGAGAAGCTTCAGACAGGTAGTACGGCCCGGGCGGAAGGCCAGCTCGAGTGCCAGTCTCTCGACGCCCCGCTCGGCGAACAAGTCCAGGCGGCCCTCAATGACCCGTCCCTCGTGAAAGTACTCCTGTTTGGCGGTGCGAGTGACGCGTGCGCCGTTTTTCTCCAAGACCCAAACAAGGAGGTCAAGCATCCGCTCAGTCTGCTCGCGTGCGAGCCGTCGGTCTGCGCGTGCCTTGGCCCATAGGCTCGGTGCAGCATTGCGCACCAAGCGGGCGAGCGATGGCCCGGCGGCCGCAGAAGCCACGTGTGCCGGAAGCAATGTGCCCTCCGAACCGGGCTCCCTGAGCGCCGGTGCGGAAGACGGGGCCTGAAGGTCGGTGTCGGAGGGCGGCATTGTGGAGCCTCAGAGAAGGTTGGTCAGCTCTTCAGATGGAGCAGGTAGATGAGGGCGCCGCCCAGGACGACGCTTAGGAGAACGCAGATTCCCGTGATGAGCTCTGCGTTTTGACGAAGCCAGCGTGTCACAGCGAGGCTCCCTGATGGGATGAATTGTGGAATGGTCCGGACATGGCAAATGGGGTTAGAAAGTTGACAGCGCGTATAGGTAGCCGCTCAATTGAACGTGTTGAGCGGTTTCGTGTTGAGGAGCGTCAGGTACGGCCGCTTGAGCTGGTTGTGCTTGCTCGCGCTGAGGTATGTCGCGCCGTAGGCCACGGGCGGGGAGGCGAACGTGCGCTTGGGACCCGGGGTTGCGACTGCGACGTCAGTGACCTCGCCCAGGACCGCTTCATAGAAGGCTTCGTCCTGCTGGACCTGGGCGGTCGAAGCGGCCGCGGGGTCTCGCTTGCGGGTCATGCGCCTGGTGATGTAGGCGTTTACGCGCTTTGCTGGCTGGAGATAGGCCATCAGCAAGCCAGCAACGCCAAAGGCGACTAGTACCCAGTTTTGAAGAAAAAGGCCTACGGCCACGGTACCTGCCGCCAGAAGCCAATCCAGGGCGCCGAGATAACGAATGAGTTTTTCCATGATTCTGTTGGGGAGGGGTCCGCCTTGTAGAGAGGTGGTTTAGCCGGAGCCGCTCGTCGCGGGCGAAGAAAAAGAGCGTCGACGAATCGACGCTCTTTGAAAATGAAGCCTTTTAGGCTTATCCCTTCAGCCAGACCTCGCCAGCTTCGGGTTCGCAGCCGGCCTTCACCCCGTAGGGACGAAGGAAGTGCTCAGCTGCATCGGTCATGACCCGTCCGATGATTTCGTTGTACTCGTCCAGCACCTCGTCGGGCACCTCGAAAAGCACTTCGTCGTGGACCTGGTTGATGATGGTGTCGAAGACCTTCGGGTACTTGCGAAACTCCTCCATCACCTTGCCCAGAATGTCGGCGCCGGTCGACTGGTCTTCGTAGCTCAGTGCCGCGTTCAAGCCGAACGCATAGATGAGCCGGTTGCCCAGCGTGTAGGAGGCGTAGACAGCCTTCTTGCCGAAGCGGCCGCCACGGTCCTTGTCCGGAATCATCACCGTTTCCTGCGGGTTCAGCTCGGTCCACTTGTGCCAGAGGTCGATTTCGACGTATGCCGCAAGCCATTGCGCGCGAACTTCCGTGGCCTCTTCCAACGTCCAGTGGATATTGTAGTTCTTGGCAGCAGCGTCCATCAGGCCGCGTGCTTGCATCGCGTACAGGAGGGAGAGGTTGCCGACCTTGCCGGTTTGACGGACGTCGCCCAGCTCAGCCTTCCACTTCTTCAGCTCCTTGGCCACATCTTCGCCCTTCAGGCCTCCGAAGAGAGCCTTGGGGTTGCGGCCTGTCATGTCCAGCGCGGTCCACGTGTGGATGTCCATGCCTTCAATTTCGAACGCGTCGCGCAGGGAGCCCCAATCGGCGGTGCCGGCGGCGTCCGCGCGCATCCGCACTTCGGCCAAGCAGCGCTGGAAGCCCGAAAGCAGCTGCGTACGCTGCAGCTTGCGGTACTTGTCCCAGAACGCCTTGCTCGCATCTTTGCCTGCTTCCATGGCCGCTTCGCGACCCAGCTTCCACTCCTCGAAGTCCTTGACGGCCTTCAGCTCGAGCGCTCGCGCGTCTTCGTAGGTCACCCGGCCCTCAAGCACCCGGCTGATGCACAGGAACACATCGTTCTGCACCACATGGTCGCCCATGTAGGTCTCGACGATTTGCCTCTGAGCGCGAATCGCGAGCGCCGCGCCCACCCGCATGTCCAGTGCCGAATAGTCGGCGGAGACAATCTTGTGGCCAGGCCGAGCACGAACGCAATTTCGGAACTTCTGGTCCCGCGGAAACTGCTGGCAGTTCGGCTCCGACGAAGACAGGCGCCCTGTCACGGGGCCGTGCCCCGTGTTTGGATGCAGCCGCCCATCGTGCGACCGCCCCGCGTACGAGGAGACTTCCTTGGCCATGCCGCCGGCCTTCTTGGCACGGTTGAGTGCGGTCCAGGTGTCGAACAGGGCCTTGGCTTCGGGCGTGATGGCCGCGCGAACGCGCCGCAGGTCCTTTTCGCCAATCTTGAAGGCGCCGGTCTTCTCGGTCATCTCCAGCTCAATGCCGCGGCTCGTGAACGCCGTCCCGATAGCCTCTTTCAGCTTCGCGTTGACCCCGGTGGTCGGGTCGCTCAGCGCAGGCAGATAGTCCTTGAGCGCAGGCTCGAGTTCCGCCATCTTCGCAGCGTGCTCGCGCACCTTTTCCCACTGGGCCGCAACGTAGCCTTCGGATTCCTCCAGGTTCCACGGCATGCCCGTCTCGCGCATCCGCACGATGTCCCAGACCTGGGGCTCGATGATGCGCAGGGGAGCGTGCTCCTCGCGCAACTCGAAATAGCGCTCCAGCAGTTCCGCCGGGTCGTCGATTTCGAAGAACGACATCAGGAGCTCCAGGAGCACCTTCACGTCGTCCGTTGCGTAGTCGTACGCCTTCTGGGTCAGGAACGGCTCGCACCAGTTCTTCGGGCCTTGCATCTCCTTCGGAAGCACCTTGCGCAGCCGGCTGACCGCCAGGTCGGCTAGCGACCAGCCCGACTTGCCGCCCATGAACATGGACACGGCTTCGGCCTGCAACGTGGGGTCTTCGTCCTCATCCTGGCACATGCGCGCCATGACAACGGGCTGCTCGGGGTAGAGGACCCGTGCGATGAGCATCGAATCCAGGAGCAGCGACGGCTCGGTTGTCGCGTAGGTGCGGGTCCAGTAGGCGTCGAAGCCCGCGTTGTGCGCGATGACGACGTTTGTGAAGCATGCAGAGCACACGTCCACCTTCTCAGCTTCGGTGAGCTGGTCCAGGTCGAAGGATTCGACGAGGAACTTTGAGGTGACTGGAAAGCCGCAAGGCGTCGGGTAGAGAACCGACATCACCCGCAGCCGAAGCTCCGAGTCGACGCCGCGTTGATACTGCTTGCCGGAGAACTTCTGCTCCTTGCTCGCCGGGTTGAGGCCCGTTGTTTCAACGTCGATGATTTTCCACGGCGCCGCCGTGATGCGCGCCAGGAGCAGCTTTTCAGCTTTTGCCCATGGCACTGCTACGTGGGTGACCGGGTCGACGTAGTCGAGGTCGAAGCCCATTTGTTTGTTCATGAAAGTGGTTCCTTAAAAGCACGAGGTTTGGTTTCGCCACCCTCGCTGGTGGCCTCACCCGCCTATAGCGAACAGCGCCTACCGTGCTTTGCTGAGACCTTAAATCGCGCAGCTTCATGGCCGCACCCCGGGCTAAAGGGCATGGCTATCCCCTGAGACCGACCTCAATTTCGTGCTCACCAGACCTCACGCGGTT
Source organism: Variovorax sp. PBL-E5 (assembly GCF_901827185.1). Classification (NCBI taxonomy): domain Bacteria; kingdom Pseudomonadati; phylum Pseudomonadota; class Betaproteobacteria; order Burkholderiales; family Comamonadaceae; genus Variovorax; species Variovorax sp. PBL-E5. The sequence goes on from NZ_LR594672.1 coordinate 700,727, forward strand.
TACGTGGAGACCTGATATCGCTTCGCCCGGGCATGCGTTTGCCGTCAACTAGTCGTGCCTATACGAGCTCGTTAGGTCAACTAGAAGAAACCAGTTCTCGATATGTACAAAGCAACTTTTGAAATCCCTGCCATCGTTCAAGTCGAGGTTTACGTCGATGGCGTCACCAATCAGGTCGACGCGCTTGCCGATGCGTTCGACCGGCTCGGCGACGCCGCCGCGCGAAAAGCCACGGTCGTGTCGCTGAGCACGGACCAGGCACGCAATGTGGGCCTGGAGCGCCTGCCCGAAACAGGCGAGCGTACTTTCGCGCAGATTCCGACACCGGAGAGCGTGATTGGTGCACGCCGCGACGGGTACACGCTTCACCTATATCGCGGGGAGCTCAGAGGCATCGACCGTCCAGGCGACCTCGTCCTTGAGCATCCCGGCTACCAAGAGGCCCGCGACACGCTTGTGGACCAGGTGGAGAAGAGCGGCCGCGAGTACGGCGCTGGCCGCATCATCAACACGCTGACCGGCAACACCATGCTCACCTCACGCAACCCGCGCGGCGGGTGGGAGGTCGTAGGTCAGTCCGCGAGTGGTGAAGAGCGCCACAGCGAAAGCTGGCTCGACAAGGCAACGGCGCTCAGCACGGCCAGGAAGCTCAGCGTCCGGGACGACATCGCTGTGGTCGTCGTGAACGACTTCACGGACCGCGCTGCGGGCCCGAAGGTTTTCAAGCGAATCGCATGAAGCCAGACGTAGTCGGACAGCTGGAGCGTGACGGCAAGGTTCTGTACGCCGGCGAGCCCGTCGGAAACTTCGAACCGGATGCGTCAAACTTCACACTCACCCTAGGCATTGACGGCAACGAGGTCTCGCTGGACCTCTGCGGTCTGCGGCAAGCCAAGCTCCTCATCCAAGAAGGCGAACGTCGCTTGCTCCTGCGTCAGGAGCAAGCCATGAAACGCCGGAATCTCAGCCTCGATTTCTGACGGCCCCGGTCGCCAGCATTCCATTCAGACCCTGCATGCCAACAAGCGTGCAGGGTCTTCTCTTGGCGCGACGCCTAAACGGTTGCGCTAGACAGGGCTCACCCTCGCCGCGAAGCCGCTTAAACCCGCCCATGTCCATTTTCCCGACCCTGCAGCAGTACGCCACTGACATCCACCTGTTCTTCACCGGAGAAATTGGCCGTGTTGCTGCGACCGTCCTTGTCATCTTGGCTGCGGTCGCGGCCCACCGGCTCAACCTGCGCTACGTGGGGATGTCGACGCGACGAGAGGGCAGCCAGGACGGGTTGCGGCACCGCGTCGTTGCCATCAAGAACGTGCTGTTCCTCGCCGCCAGTCTTGCCATCGGGACCATCTGGGCCACCAAAATCGCCGGAGTTGCGCTTTCGCTGGCTGCCTTTGCTGGCGCGCTGGTTCTGTCGGCGAAGGAGCTCATCATGTGCGCGACCGGCTATCTGCTGTTCACGGTCTCCCGGCCATACCGGGTAGGGGACTTCGTCGAGGTCGCAGGGGTGGCCGGGCGGGTGACCGATGTCGACATGCTCTGTACGACCCTTGCCGAGACCTCCTCGGCGTACCAGCTCACAGGGCGCACCGTCTTGTTTCCCAACAGCTTCCTCCTGTCCACCTCAGTGCGCAACCAGTCGGCCACCGGGGGCTTTGTCATCAACCTCCTGCGCCTTGCGGTGCCGTACAGTGCAGACATCGACGCCTACGAGTCCGCAGCGGTCCGCGCCGGCGATGCGGTGTGCGCACCTTGGCTCGGAACGGCCGACGAGCACTTCCGCCGCATCGAGAAGACCGATTTTGTCGACCTGCCCTCATCGCGGGTGCGGGTGCTCTGGGAGTCTCACGACATCAAGCAGCACTGGCTGGTCATTCGCTTCGCCTCGCCGGCCTCCGAGCGCGTCAATGCACAGCAGGCGGTGACGCGCCTCTTTTGGAAAGAGCTGGGCTCGGTGCCCACAGCCTCGCAGGACTGAGGCGACACGCCTGCGCGCAGGGACGCAGAGCCGGCCAAGAAAAAGGGCCCCGCGAGGATGCGGGGCCCTGAATGATGGTGAGCGCTTAGCTGAGCGTCTTCACCGTGTTGCCAAGACGGTCCAGAATGCGAATCTCTGCGTAGCCGGTCTCGTCATCGAGCGCGAACGCGACTGCATCCTGCACGCTGTCGAACACGCCTTCCTCGCTGGTGCCGCCGCCATGGTCGTCTTCCAGTTGAACCGTGACACCGTCGTGCTGCACGCCGTGCACCGTGAAGCCTTCCAGGTCGTCCTGGTGGGCGTCGTTGTCCAGTTCGCGGTCGCCGCGGTCGATGCCATTGCGCTCGTCGATGGTCACATCGCTCACGCGGTTGCGCAGGCGCACGGAATTCACGTCACCGTTCTCCACCACGTCCTCGAACTCGGCCGCAGCGTCCGACAAGCGGTCGAAGGCCTCGTGCTCGCGCCAGCCGGAGCCATAGTCGACCTCGACGATGAACGGCATGTCTGCCGCCACCGTCGCCGCGGTGAGAATGTTGTTGTCGGCCTTGTACGCGTCGGTCAAGTCGCGAGTCACCTCGTACCTGCACACGCGCATCTTCGTGTTGTTGTAGTCGCGGGGGATGGCCACCACGTCGGCCGGATTCACCTTGCATTCCACGATGCGGCCGTTGGCGTTCGCGAAGTGCGGCAGGTAGTCGTACGAGCACACGTGGAGACCCCGGCTGCAGGTGCGGTCCGGATTCTCGTCGACCTTGTTGCGCAGCATGGTGGGCGTCTGCCCGATGCTGTTGTCGATGCTGCGGGTGTAGATGTCGAGCCAGTCCTCGGTGATTGCCTTGTAGGCGACGAAGCAACCGTCTTCGGTCAGCGCAAGCTTGCCAACCTCGAGGAATTCGTACAGGTGTTCGACCACGCGCAGCGACGGGTTGAGCATCAGGTTTTCCAGGAAATTGGCAGACGGCGTGAGGTCGAAGCCCTCTTCCAGCATGTCGAGCATGCGTTGGACGATGACGCCGGCCACCGGTTCACCCTTGTACAGGACCTGGCCGCCCTTGACCTCGACGTTCGGCGTGAGGAGCACGGCGGCTTCGAGCCGACGCTTCTCGCCGTCCAGGATTTCAAGGATGTCTTCGGGCTTCTGTTTCTCGACCAGGGCCTTTCGGACCGCTTCATAGTGGTCGCTGTTCTTCGCGACCATGATGGGGCGACCGTCGAAGACCATGTGGATTCCGCCGGGCAGGTGCATCATGCTCATTTGCATTGGGTGTTTCTCCATAATTAAAAAAGGTGCCTTACAGAGCGCAGAACAACCGCGCTACTGAGACCTATAGCGAGTGCGGCAGTGAGGAGGCCTATACGCGAAAAAAAAGAGCGCTCCAAATGAATGGAGCGCTCTCGAATGAGAACTTGCCGAGGGCTACGCTGCGAGTAGCATGGCTTCGGCGGTGACTTCGGCGGCAGGCTCGGGAGCACCGTCGCTGTTGGCAGCTTCGGCGGTCACATCGACTTGGGTGTCCGATGAGTCCTCGGCGACGTCCGGCTCGTCTGCATCTTCCTGCACAGCGTCTTCTGGCTCTTCGGCTTCCTCCAACTCCACCCTTTCTCCGGGCAGGGGGTCAAGCGCGAGCGCCGTCACGAGCATGGTGGCCGCCTTTTCAGGCGATTCGGCCATGACCTTCAGCAGGGCGTCGTCGTCGAAGATGCTCGATGCCAGGGGGTAGCTCTTGCCGACTGACTGACTCACCTCATACGGCGTCTTGCGCTTGCACTCGGTCACGTCGAGATACGCGCCGTCGATGTGTGACTGCAGGTACTTGAGCTCCGTTGCCAAGTCGTCGTCCCCGAGCGCTCCGTTCACCTTGAACGCAAAAGCTGCAACCTCCTCCAGCAAGGGATGCCCGGCGAGCCGAGGCTCAAGCGCTTCCCATGCAGGGGTACGCTTCAGCAGATGCATTGCCAGGATGCCTAGCAGCGAGTACTGCTTCGCGATGTAGGGCTGCGCCAGGTCTGCCTTGGGCGTGCGGTCGATGCTTGCGACCAAGCGCTTCCAGTTGCTTCCCGATTTCAGCTTGCCGACTGTCCAGGTCATCAGCGGGCGGTAGCCCAGTTCGACCAGTTTCAGCCGACGCACTGTCGCCTCGCTTTCCACCATCACGGCGCCGGCAACCTCGTGGCCGAGGCGCTTGAGCACCCGTTGCATGGTCCGCATCGTGCTGCAGAAGTCCCGCTCGCGCGGGCCAACCCAGCCGGTCGAGCCATGATTCATGAACCGGTCGCGGCGTCGGATGACGTAGAACTTCTCGGCTTCTTCCTCAATGTCGCCCAGCGTCGTCTTCGAGGTGCCACCCGCGGCAAAAGTGGTGAAGGTCACCTCTTCGCCGGCGGTCAGCTCCTCTAGCGTCATCGACTTGCGCATTCTGCGTCGTTCGAGGTCCGAGGCGTAACTCGGAGACACCGGCAGCGTCGAGGTCCCTGCACACGGCAGGCCTTCGATTCCGTCCGGACCGCAAATCCGCTCACCCAATGCCTTCGCGTGAACGGCGTCCACGCCCCGGCCAGCTACGACTAGGAAGAATGCATCGGTCGGGGAGCCCGACTGCCTCAGCGCGTAGCGGATACGCGCGTCAGCGGACTTGCTGTCCGAGTAGTAAACCCGGGTGTCCGAGAGCACCGGCACGGTGGTCAGAACCGGCTTGTCCTTGGTGAAGTCCTGATAGCCGTTGACGACTTCCTTCTTGCGGATACCGGTTTCGGTGGAGCGATACAGCCACACGCGGCAGCTGTTGTTCTGCCAGGTGGCGTCGACGACCGGATTTCCGGCGACGTCGCGAATCCAGTCGCCATCTGCATCCTTCTGGTAGGGCTGCTGCTTGCCCATGATGCCGTCGCCGACCTTGGGGAAGGTGAGCGCGCTCTCGTTTGCGACCTGTCGGATGTGCTCGATGTCGTCCTTGCCCACGCCGGCCTCCTTGAGGAAGCTGATGAGATTCATGCGGATGCTCGAGGGAAGCGTGCTCACGTAGCTATGGACCTTGCGATACCAGGCCAGCTTCGTCGGCTCCTTGGTCATCACGTCGGCGCGTACGCGCTCCGCGACTTCCTTCACCGCCTGGTCCAGCCGCGCCATGATGGCGCTGCGAGTCTTGTCGGTGTATTGAAGTGCTTCCCGCGACACGGCCATCAGAACTTCGCCGTTGTCGACGAAGAGATGGATGCCGCCGTCCAGCAGCGCCTGCATGTTCGGCGTCAGGTCGCGCAGCCGAGCCTTTTCGATGGGATAGCGCACATTGGCCATGACGACCGCGGGCACCCGGTGGAACGTTTCGCCACTGGTTCCGAAAGGAGCGCCCATATTAAAGAAGCTGCCCTCGAAATGGAACTCTGGCTTCTTGAGAGGCTTTTCCATCCCGAGGATGCGCGGGGGTACCGTGAACCACTGGAAGATTTCCTGCGCCTTGGCGTGGAATTCAGCGATGTCCCGGTCCTGGACCGGGAAGGTCACCATCACGCCGCTTTGCCAGTCCGGGTCGGCGTCGAAGACGCCCATGTCCGTCACTGCCGGCGAGCCGTTGTCGTCGAGGTGGCACACGTAGACGCGCTTCTTGCCTTCCTTGACCGCGACGACCGTGAAGCCGTCCTCGTTCTCGGGGTCGAAGAGCGTGTACGCAAAAGGCGATTTCGAGCCGAGACCGAAACCACCAGTTTGGTCGTTCGATTGCTGTTTGGTCGAGACACCGTAGACGGTGTAGATGCCTTTGACTTCCTCGTCGCTGAGCCCCGGGCCCCAGTCCTTGATGTAGAACTGAAGGTCGAGCTTCGTGGGAAGCTTGACCTCGATGGGGCGGGTGGGCATGCGCCCGAAGATGTGGGCGTCCATCGCGTTGCAGCCGACCTCGCGCTCCACGGCGCCAATCTTGTCCCCGTACAGCCCGGAGGACAGCACGTTGAACATGTGGGCGTTCTGGGCGATGCCGAAAGTGGCGGTCTGGCCGACACCTTGCTTTGCTACGACCGAAGTCGAAGAGCTTTGTGAAACCTGCATTGGGGGTCCCGTTTCCTGAGTGAGTTGATAAATGTTCCTGTGAGTCGTATAGGGAGCTCGCAGGGCCAGCTAAAGCGGCTGGCATCAAATCAGGGGAAGGGGACTAGGCCGACATCGAGCAGTCGGCGAGATGGGTCGCACGCGACCCTCCCGAGGCGGACCGCGCTCTTAGGCGGCCAGCATCGTCTCCTCGTCAAGGCTCGAAGCGTAGAAGCGCTCGATGAGGCGGAGGTTGAGTTCCTGCAGCAGTTCGCCATCGCCGAAACGAACCGGCAGATTCCATACCACGCAGTCGCTGGCCTCACGCCGAACCTCTTGCACCAGAGCATCTGCGGCTGCCTCCGCCTGGTCTAGAAGATTCATGAGCGCCGCCTCCAGGACCTCCGTTTGGACAGCCAGGCCCGCCGTGTGAACCACCGGCAGCCCAACGCGCAGGCGGGCGTAGCTGGCCTCCGGCGTCGTGACCCGCTCGGCGTGCATGGACAGGTGGACCAGGGCGACGCCCGCCACTCGTCCGCTCGGGCGCTGGACGGTTGCCACTGCGCGAACCAGAATGCCGGCTACATCGTCCTCGTTGACCGTCAGCTCGCCAGCTTGCTGGTTGGCCAGACGCCGAGCGGCCTGGGCCGTGAACGGGCCTTGCTCGGTGGCCAGCGAGTCGACCACCATCTCTGACCAGGCAAGGGCTTGCTGCTCACTGGGGAAATCGGGCAGGACCATCACCAGGTCCGGATTTCCGGGCGCAGAGGGAGAGGGCAGTTGAAGTTCGGTGCGAAAGGCGAGCACGGTGGCGGTCATGATGAGGTCCGTTGTGGGTTTTTTTGGATGTCGCGGGGCTTATTCCCCGCAGTGCCGAAAGTCTAAAAGTCATCGCTAACCATCCCAACGGCTTTCGCTACCCAGTTGTGAGCATCCTCACATCCGCCTGCAATCCGCTCGGGCTAACCCCGTGACGCATTTCACGGTTCCGAGCTGACGCTACACAAAGTAAGACCAACTAATTAACCAGAAACCATGAAGCAGGACACCAACATGCAATCTGTCAGCACCACTCTGCAGGACATCCTGAAGAGCCCCGAAAACGAGCAACCGGCGCTTCTGGCAGCCGTGCTCGACAAGTTCCCGCAGCTCTTTCGCGTGTTGCGCTCCCTGAACGTCGACGAGCTGATAATTGCGCCGGCCGAGGTCCCCGAGGGCGCCGGCTTCCTGGTGGTCGCCGACACAGAGACCACCGGAACGGACAACACGACGGACGACATCATCGAGCTCGGCATGGTCGAGGTCGCCTACGACCGTGAAATCGGCTACATCTATGGCGTGACCCGCGTCTTCAACGAGCTCGAGGACCCGGGCCGGGCGATTCCGGCCCAGGCGGCCGCGGTCAACGGCATCACCGACGAGATGGTCGCCGGCAAGCGCATTTCCGACGCGGAGGTCGACGCATTCGTCAAGGACGCTGACCTGGTCATCTGCCACAACGCGAAATTCGACCGCACGATTCTCGAGCGACGTTTCCCCGTGTTTACGACGAAAGCATTCGCCTGCTCTCAAAGGCAGGTGGATTGGCAGGCCGGAGGCATCACCGGCACGAAGCTGGACTACATTGCGATGTGCCTGGGCTTCTTCTTCGAAGGTCACCGTGCCTCCGTGGACTGCCTGGCACTGGTGAAGGTGCTGAACACGCCCATGGCCGGCTTCGACGGCCAGACCCCGCTGCAGCGGATTCTCGAGACCTACAAGCTCGAGGCGCGCCGTATCTGGGCCACCGGGGCGCACTTCGACTTCAAGGACCTGCTCAAGAAGCGCGGCTACCACTGGCATGACCCCGCGAACGAACCCGGTGCCGAAAAGGCCTGGGCGATGGACGTGGCTGTCGAGGACTTCGCGGCTGAACTCGACTGGCTCAAGGCCGAATGCCTGTATGGCAAGGGGCTCAGCATGCCGGTTGACCGAATCGACGCTTACAACCGCTTTACGTCGCGGCGCACTCCGATGGAGCGCGCGTACCGCTGATTAAAAAAGGGCCGCTTCCATGCGGCCCTTTTCTTGTGCGCAGGCGACTGGAAAGGCCTCAACCCAGCCTCAGCCTTCGGTCGAGCTCGTCTAGGTGCTCGGCCGTGAGTGCAATGCGGGGGTCCGTTCTGACCAGGAACGGGCAGCTGGGCGCGAATAGGCTGCCGTCGTCGTCCAGCGCAGCGAAGGGTCTCCGGACGCGCGCGCTCTCGCGCAGGTAGTGCTCAATCTCCGCTTGGCGCTGGTACCGGAGCGCGTCGGGCAGGTCTGGCGTCACGCCGACCACGCGCGGGTGGAGCTGCTCGCTCGCGAAACAGTCCCGAAGCTGCGCCAGGCTGCTTTCGAGCCGCCAACTCGACGAAATCACGATATCGACGCTCGGTCGTGCGAGGAGCCACGCTTCGAGCAGCGGCATGCGCTCAAACGTGCCATTCATGTTGCGGTGCACGACACCGTCGAAGTCGAGTAGGAGAGTTGAATTCATTCCTCCTATAGCGTTCCGCGCCTGGCTAACGATGGCTAAACAACATGCCTAGATTCAGGCATTCCAGGAGCATCGAATGCGCGTTTTCGCCCTGGCCGTACTGTCGGCCGCCCTTTTCGCCAGTCCCGCCTTCGCGTCCGACGACGCCGACGGCAAGCCTTTTACGCTGAAGGTGGAGTCCCCGGGCGTCCCTGAGCGCGGCACCATTCAGACCGATGTTGCTGCCAACCTGGACGGCAGCGCGGCAACCCCGCGGTCCGCCCAGCCACAAGTGGCAACGGCTCCGGTCACTCCTGCGCCGCAGGATGTGGCTCCCGCACCATTGGGTCTGCCGCAGATTGCTGGCACCGTAGGGGCACCGGGGCAACCTGCCCCCGTCCCGGCCCTCCCGGCCGCCACGGCCGCCGCGCCAGCGCCTGCTTCCGAGGCCCAGCCTGGCGGCGTACAACCGCCCGCTGCGGCGCCAAGCCACACTGCCCTGATTCCGGGTCAGCCTGCCAAGGTCTACACCACGCTCGCGGCTGCGGCCGAGGCGGGCGTGGACCCCTTGAACGAGCGGACGCTTACCGTGACTAAGCACCGTGATGCCGAGGAAGACGACGTCGAAGCCGGCTTCAACTGGCGCGACGCCAATGCCTACCTGACCGTCCTCAGAGCGAACGAGCAACTCGCCAAGCTGTGCGGCCTTGGTTTCTTGGGCGCCATCCTGCTGTTGTGGATGGTGCGCCGTCGTCGAGGCTGAGCCGGCTGTGCTGCTGACGCGCGACTACCTAGTCAAGCTTGGCGCTGGCTTTGCCGGCGGCGCGCTGTCGCTCGCGCTTGCGCACTTCATGGCCCCCAGCGTGGCGCTGATTCTCCCCAAGCCGCCTACGCCCGTGCGGGTGTCCGTGAAGGCTCCCTCCGCGGCACCAGTGGCCGCCGCGCCAGCCCCGGCACCCAGCTCGGAGAAGGAACTGAGGCTGAAGTCGGACAAGCCTGTCGAGGCACCGAAGCCGAAGCTCAAGCCGCGGCCGAAGCCGCCCGCCCCGAAGCCCGCGCCAAAGGTCGCGGAGGACGCTCCTCCCGCCCCCAATGTGGCCATTCCGCCCTCGGACCTACCCACGCTGTCTCAGCCCGCATTTCCGCAGGCCGTGCCGATTGCAGCCCTTCCCAATCTGCCGGCCATGGCAGCAGCGCTCGAGGAAGCCCCTGAGGCGCCTCCAGAGAGCCTGCCTGAAGGTCCGCGCGCCAAGATGTATCCAGAGGAGCAGGGCGGCAACGTGTTGGTGCTCGGGTTGCTCGTGAACGACCAGGGCGTCGTCATCGACTCCGACATCCTTGTCAGCTCATTCAAGCCTCTGTCCGATATCGCCGTCGCCTGGGCGTCCATCGGCCAGAAGTGGACGAACTTGCAGCCGCCGCTCAACCCTGGCGAAACACGCTGGATTGAGCTGCGCATCCCCTTTGTGCCGGACACAGACCGGCTGAAGACCCTTCCCTAAATCCAATCCGGAAAATCCATGCAACACCTCGCCGCTTCCATCGACTACCTTCTGTATGCACTTGTCGCATTGACGTTCGCGGTCATCATTTACAAGGGCGCTATCCTCTATGCGCCAGGCTTGGCGGGCATGAAGGCGCCCGCAAGTGCTGACAAGGCGGACATCGATGAACACGTTGAAACGCTGGAAAACGGCATGGCTCTGCTGGCTGTGATGGCCAGCGCGGCGCCGTTCGTCGGCCTCGCAGGTACCGTGTTGCACATCATGCAGGCGCTGTCGCGTCTGTCTTCGGCCGCCATCGACATCACGCTCATCAGTGGTCCCATCGCGACCGCGTTGAACTCCACCTTGGTCGGGTTGTGCGCGGCCGTTCCGGCACTTGTCGCGTACAACCTGATGCAGCGCCGCATCCAGGTGCTGCACAACCGCCTGCTGCGCGCCGCCAACGAGGAGGCAAGGTGAGCGTGGCTGATACCGTCGTTCTCCCTCCCGTAACCGTTGCCGGCTATGAGCTGAACTTCTTTTGCGACTTGGCCGGGGAAGGCGCCGCGCGCGATGTCGTTGCGACCCTGCAGGCCTGGTGCCGCCTGCACCGCCTCGAGAGCGCCGAGGTGGCCAAGCTGGGCGTCGCAGATGAGGACGGCTGGTACGACCTGGCCCGCCAGTGGATGCTGGAAGCTCGGCGCGACCTGACGTCGTGGAATGCCTGCACCCGAGCCATCGCCGCAGCTCGGGAGCCCATCGACCGGATGGGCGCCGCCGGCGGCCAGCTGCGCTACTTCCTCGCCACCTACGGCTGGATTCAATTCACCCCCGCCAGATGACTTCCAACCGCCAACAACTCGCCGCTATCAACGTCACGCCCCTGGTGGACGTGCTGCTCATCCTGCTTGTCATCATGATGTTGGCGATGCCCATGTTCGTGAAGAAGCTCCCCGTGGACCTCCCACAGACGAGCCTGAGCGGTGCCCCCTCAGTTGCCCAAAGCCTGTCGGTGTCGCTCCAGGAAGACGGCAGCCTGATGCTGGACAGCAGTCCCACGACGCTGCAGGAGCTGAAAGCGCGCATTACGCCCACGGTTTCAGTGGAGCTCTCGGTGGACCGCGCAACCACCTACGAGAAGATTGCAACGGTGATTTCCGAGCTTCAGGCGGCGGCGCCAAAGGACATAGCCCTCCTGACCCGATGAGGGCAGGGCCTTATCTGGCAGGCTTTAGGGGCTTAAAGCCGAGCCGTTCCATCGGAGTGGAAAGCAGTTGCGGGGTAGACCAGTAGTCGCTCCACGGGTCCTTCGTCCTCGTCGATAGCTCGTCCGCTGCGTTTGCCACCGTCCAATGGGCGCCACTCGTCAGAAGTGGCAGGTCATCCCAGTCCACAGTCATCGAGACGCCCAATCCTGGCCGGGCCCTTGCCGAAAACGCCGCTACGGTGGTGGCCGCGCGATTGTTCCGGAGGTAGTCGACAAAGAGCCTGCCAACGCGATTGGACGGGCCACTCTTGCTCACGAAACGCGAGGGAATCGCGCGAGCAAGGTGCTCGACGATGGCTTGGGAGAATCCCTTGACGACAGCCACCTCATGGACCGGGGCGAGGGGCACGAGGAGGTGCAAGCCTTTCCCGCCACTTGTTTTCAGCCAGCTTTTTAGCCCCAACTCCTGAAGCATCAGCCGAACCAGGGATGCGTCCTCCTGCACGTGCTCCCAGCTCGTTCCCTCACCGGGGTCGAGGTCGAAGACCATCTGGTCTGGCCTGTCGATATGGCCGCTTCGGGAATTCCAGGTGTGAAGCTCGATGACATTTGCGCGCGCAGCGCTCCACAACGCTGCCTCGCTGTTGACGACCATCAATGGGGCATGGCCTGGCCACAAGCTCGGCTCGAGGAGGGTCAGGCCCCGGACTGCCGCGGTATCGGCATGCTTCTGAAAAAATAGTTCTCCAGTTACCCCTTTCGGCCCCCGAAGGAATGAGCAGGGCCGGTCTGCCAGGTGAGGCTGCATCCAATGTGAAACGCGTTCGTAGTGGAGGACCAAGTCCAGCTTGGTGAGCCCCGTCGTGGGGTCGATGATTCGGCCAGGATGGCTGACCGGGCCACCCCTCACCGTAGCCTTTGACGGGCTCCCCGCGGCATTGGGCGAGTTCGCGGCGCCCTGGGGCTCCCGGACGACCTCTCGAGCGGGTTTGTCATCCCGCAGCCCACGATAGGACGCGTGGCGGATTTGCCCGCCCGGCGTCCATTCGGCGAACTCTACCTCGGCGACCAGCTCCGGGCTCACCCAGCTGACCTTTCCAGTGGACGAGTTCTTGGACCATCGGTCTGGCTTGGGCGCGCCGCCGACAAATGCAACCTTGGGCGTCACCAGCTTGCTTAGCCGGGCCCGAAGTTTCACGGCCTCCTTCGCCGACCAGCCCGTTCCCACGCCCCCGGCGGACTTGAAGGTGCCGTCGGGGCCGTAGACGCCAAGCAGCAGCTTGCCGACCTGAGAGGCGTCATCCGTCCTGGGTATAAAGCCGGCGATGACGAATTCCTGGCGCAGCTTGCATTTCAGCTTCAGCCAGGTATCAGTCCGGGCGGAAACATACGGGGAGTCCAGGCGCTTCGCTATGAGGCCCTCCAGCCCAAGGCCGCACGCCGATGCGAGGATTGAGGAAGGGTCGCCTGGGAGGCTCGAACAAAGTCGCACGTGCTCCTGCTCGTTCGTCTCGAACAATGCGGCCAAGGCCGTGTATCGGTCCTCGTGGCGCGCCGCTCGAAAGTCCCAGCCATTCAAGAACGGCAGCTCGAACACGAAGTACACCAGGTTGGCGGACTTTGCGCCTCGGTCAAAGGAGTTCTGGAGGGCGTTGAAATCCGGGGTCCCCTGGGCGTTCAAGCTGACGACCTCGCCGTCCAGCCAGGCGCTCCCGATGTTCATTGCTTCCAACTCTGCGATGAGGGCCGGCATCTTGGCGCTCCAGTCGTGACCACCCCTCGTGATAAGTTTTGCCCTGCCGTTTTCGACGCGCGCCATCATCCGGTAACCGTCCAGCTTGATGGAGTAGCTCCAGTGAGCCCCCGGGGGAATGCGAGTGGCGAGAGTAGCCAACTGTGGCGCCAGCGAGGGCGGAAGCTCGGAGGCAACTGCGCCTTCGATTGGCGGCCGGTCGGGCTGGGGCCTGGTTTTGCGGGCGGCGGGCATGCGGAGAATTTTCCACCCCGCGCGGTGCCCCAGGTTCACTCCGGTTGCTCGCGTCACCGTCGGACCGCGCCTTCAGCCGACTTGGCCATTGGCCGGCGGCGCGCCCTCTGGGGGCGGGCACTATGTGTGGTGGGCACCGTGCCCGTACGCCTGGAGACAAGTAATGGCTGACGACAAGACGAAGACTGGCGGCCAGGACCGCAGTCGGATTAACGTAAACGAGGACTATGAGCTTCGTGACTGGTCCGCCAAGTTTGGGGTGAGCCCCGAGCAGCTCAAGGAAGCCGTGAAGGCGGTAGGCCCCATGGCCCAGGACGTGGAGCGCCACCTGAAGGGGAAGGGCGGCTAGGCAGACTCGCGCTGCCAAAAAGAAGCCGCTCAAACCAGAAGGTTTGAGCGGCCAGCAGAATCACCTCAGGAGAGGTGTGCGCGCAGCTGCGTCAGACGCATGCGGCACATGTCGAGCAGAGGATTGCGAACATCCCCGAACTCGCGTACCTTGTTTTCGAGGTTCGTGCGCAGCGTGAAGAGTTCACGTCGGCTCGAAAGACGAAGCTTGTCGAAAAAGTCGCCTTCTTTGGCGATTTCCTTCAGGAACGGCTCGGGTTGGCGAGCGTTGTTGTTGGCAAACGGGAATTTGGCAATGGCGTGGCTCATGGGGTCGCTCCTCAGATGTTGACAGTGGTCCTAGGGGTGACTGAAGGGGAAGTACTTCAGACAAGACCTATAGCGACCCACTTGAAACAGCCTCGCCTGCCGTTTAAACTCGCGCCCCGTTCACCAGGAGGCCCATGCTTTTTCACCGCCGCGTCTTTTCACTAGGCTCCCACGACGGCATTCCTGTGCTTGTGCGCCGCGCCCTTGTAGACGGGCGGCTGCCGTACGTAGTGTTCAGGGAAGAGGTGGAGAGCCCGTTCCGCGGCGCGCTGCGCGCGAACTTCGAGAGCGTGGCGACGCAGTACTACCTCGAACTCATCGTCCGCGGGCAGCAGCGGCTAGGGCCGCACCTGCATTTCGTGCACGAGCGGCCGCTTTGGTCGAACGGGGTGGTGACGTTCTCAGCCGAATGGAACGAAGTCAGCATGGAGCTAACCCCGACTGGGTACCGGCGTGGCCGGTGGGAACCGGTCCCGCCTGAAGTACTGGCTCAGCTCAGTGCAGAGCTCCAGCCACCGCGTGTCGTGAGCTGAACCTGCCGCCCGCGAACGGCAGGCCGATGTCGGCGCACATCCCCTCGACGACGCGAAGCAGTTCGGAATCGGCCTCGAAATAGGTGAAAGGCGGGATGAGGATGATGTGACCGTCGTCTTCGTGGGGCAGCTTGCCGACAATTTCTGCGTAGCCCGAGACGTCGAAGCGCACGCCGACCTCCACATTACCGTAGGCCTTGCGGCTGTTGGCGAGATTGGCCTGCAGCTCGACGAGTGCCGGGCCATTGCAGCGAAGGTGCATCTCGGTAATCGTGTGCGGGATGTGGCTCACCACGGACTCCACTTGGACACCTTGGGACACCATCGAAGCCTGCACGACACGCGCAAAGGTTTCGCCCGGCCACAGTACGGTGCGGTTGAACACGGAGGTGGTGCCCACCGGCAAGCGGCAGGAGACCAGCATGAACATGGTCACGCTGCGATACGCGTCCAGCTCGGAATCCAGCATGAGCGGCAACGGCTCGAGCCGGTCTTCACCGCTTTGCTCGGCCTGGAGGACCATCCTTCCGAGCTTTCTCGGACCAATGACCTGGAGGTCCTCCCGCTTGAAAAGCTTTGTCGACGCGCGCAGGATGCCGTGGGGGTTGCAGTAGCCAATGGCGTCCAGTTCGCCGATGAGCGCCTGAGCGTCGATAACCTGGCCCTTGAAGGATACGTGCTGCGCGAGCGCCTCGGGGGCGAAGGTCACGGTGAAGGGCACCGCAAACAGCCACAGGAACTCGGGGAAGCTGCCATCCTCTGCTGGCAAAGGAATCTTGTCGTAGATGGCGCTGGTGCAGAACTCCAGCGTGCGCAACCTGCGCAGGTCGCCCTTGCTCGCCTCCAGGGCCTTCTCGACCAACCCGTCGAATCGGTCTGCCGAGTGCAGCATTTCCGTGTGCAGCGCGTCGTAGCAGGCCTTGATTGCTCCCATCTGTCGTCCCCCGTTTCGAGCCGTGGCGGCTTCATCGAGGTGGTACAGGAAATCGGGACGGGACGAACGCATTGACTTTTCTTTCTGATGGACCTAACTGCGGCGTGCATTTTAAGTCCATAGTTTAAAATGGTCAATGCGTTTTAGGCTCACGTGCAAGCAGCGCCGCCGCGAGACGGTCCGCGCCGTCGTTGAACGCGCGCGGAACCAGGCGCACCTCGAGGTGATGGAATTCCCCGGCCATTCTGAGCAGCTGCGCCTCCAGCACGCAGAATTTGAGGGCAAGCTTGCCCTGGAAGGCGCGCAGCACGCCGAGCGCATCGACGTGCAGGCGGGCCCTGCGGATGCCCGCGGCAAGCATGGCGTCCAGGCACAGCAGTGCCGCCTCCAGCTCTGCTTCCAGTGCGTTGGTGGTGTGCGAAGCCTGAGCTGCCTGGAGCGCTGGCGTGCCGACAGCACCGTGCACGAGGAAGGCAACCGCTGCGCGACCACCGCGCACAGCGCCGTCGCTCCACGCAAGATGCGCGGGCTGTGCGTCGGGCGAACCAAACCGCACAAAGGGGACATTTTCGGCCGAGCGCATGCCCAGTCGCTCCCGCAGTTGCATTCGGACCAGGTGGAAGCCTTCCTTGGCCAGCGCCCGTTGGTGGCGGCCGGCCGCCCCCGCTTGTCGCAGCTTTATCAACGTGAAGGCCTGGGCGAGCTTCGCGCCCAGCACCACAGCGTCATAGGGTCTTCCGCCCACAATGCGCTCGTACAGGTCAGTGGTGAGCTGCTCGACACTGGATTCCGTCATTCCGCGCCGGGCTGTCCGCCGGCAAGCACGGTAGGCGGACCAGACATGTGGCTGGTCAAGGTCGTTGAAACGAAGTAGCTTGCCGAGGAGCTGGGCAAGAGGGTGGGCTTGAAGCGCGCGTGGGAGCCGCGCCATGGCAATCCTTGTGGATGAGAGAAAGGGCAGGGCGTTGCGCCCCTCTCGTATAGCCAGGAGTCCGAGGCGTCCAAAAGAAAAAGAGCACCAGGAGGTGCTCTTAGGAAGAAGCTCAGGCGAAAGCGTGAGCCTTGTGCTTGGCGTAGCCGCGCTTGTGCAGGGCCTTACGGTTGCGTTCAACGCGAACACCAGGCTTCATGGACATGGTCTTGGGAGAGAGACCTTGTTCACGCATGGCGGCGTCGCGGACTTGGGCTTGGGTGAGCCTGATTTGCAGTTGCATAGGGGCCTCGAAAAACGTAGTTGAACTCAGCCCTATAGCGACGATGTCGGAACAGGGACGCGGGCCTAGGAACTCCGACGCATGGGCGGGGCGCGCGGCGCGGTCTGCGGTATTTGAGGGCGCCGCTTACTTTTCCGCCTTCGGGGGAGCGGTGTCGGCCAGCATGGCCGTACACCAGGGGGTTGGAACTGCCTCCCGGTAGCATGCCTTGCCGGCGGGGAATGACAGGGCCGCGAGGAACAGCCCCGCCCAGAAGGCGGTGTGCTCCCAGTAGGTCCACTTTCTCGCCTTGCCGTTGAGCCACGTTGCGCCCCAGGGGCCAATTTCTGACTCGAGGAACGCGGCGGACGTACCGCTCGTCACCTGCGTCAGGCTGCTGGCGATTACGCCGCCAGCCATCCCGGGCCATCCCGGCGATGAGAAAGCAAATGACTGCGAGCGAGGCCAGGGTGCCGGACAGCGGTAGCACCGGCCCGCCCGCGAAGGTGAGCCCAACTGCGGTGAGGTATGACGCTGTGAGCGTCAGATAGGCGCCGATATGGAACTTGGTGTAGTCGTACAGCCGGTCGAGGCTCTTGTTAGGGTCAAGGTCTACGGCGGCAGCTTGCAGTGCTGAGGAGGGCGCCGCCGGACCCAAGGAGAGCGCGGCAGGACTCGAGGGCGTGGGAGCAGTTCCGGTTGGGGACATCGGGCCTCCGTGGCTAGGGTAGTGGCGGCGCTCGCAACTGTGCCTTGGGTTCGTGGGTTCGACAATCCCCTACCAGGAACGATGCGAGCTTCAAGGGCCAGCGCGCCGGCGCTCTCCCCGCTCGATGCACTGTCCCCGCTCGCAGCAGTGACTCGCAAACCGCAGAAAGCGCCGCACCAGCAGAAAGGGAACACCGAGTGCAAAGACCAGGCCGCTCAGAACACCGAACCCCATGCTCACGTCCGCCACGGCCGAGCTCCCGGCTGCGGTCATCCCTGCCACTAGGGTGGGTGCCAGCAGGGGCACCATCACTGCAGCGAGGAGGATGAAGGCAGGAATGGTAAGGGCCAGCCACCAGAGCGACGCGGCGGTGGGGCTGCCTGACTTTGCGGCGGCCGCGCCAGGCGCCGGGCCATAGATGCGTTCCATCAGCCAGTCGCGGTAGCCGAGCCAGAAGAAATGGAAGGTGCAGGCGATGAAGGCGGTTTCCCGGGCATTCGCTTTATGGGTTTTCAACATGATGTGCAAGGCTCGCTATAGAAGTCAGGTCAACTGAAATCTTTAGCGATGAGCATTCATACCCTCAATCCAATGAACGAACGCCGATACAAAACCTTCCAAGAGCTCAAGGCGAAAGCCGACGGCGACTGGCCGTACATCCTCCAAGAGCTGGCCCCTGAACTGGCCGACGCGATGGACAAGGCGCCGCACCACGTGTCGTGCCCTATCCACGGGGGCACGGATGGTTTTCGGCTGTTCAAGGACTACCCGAAGACTGGCGGCGGCTACTGCAACACGTGCGGCCCCCAAGCGAACGGGTTCGCCATGGTCGCATGGGTGCGAGGTATCTCGTACAAGGACGCAGTCCGTGAAGTCGCCCAACTCCTGGAAGGCGAAGCCGCGGCACCCGTCGTGGTACGTCGCCCGCCGCCTCCGAAAATTCCCGACCTCGTCGACCCCCGAAAGGCGTATGGCCGCATCCGGCAAACCTGGATGGCCTCCACGACCCTGAAGGACACGCCGGCGGAGAAGTACCTCGCCGCGCGAGGCATCTGGCTGCAGAACATGCCAAACACGCTGCGTGCGCATCCGCGTATGCCGTACTACGACAAGGTCGCGAAGGCCATCACCGGCTGGCATCCCTGTCTCTTGGCCCCCATCAAGGACAGCCAGGGGCGCATTGCTTCGCTGCACCGAATCTTCGTCAGTCCGACAGGCGGCAAGGCCGACGTGCCCGAAGCCAAGAAGATGATGTCCGCCTGCCATCCTCTGCCCGGGGCAGCCATCAAGTTGTTCCAAGCAGGCGAAGTGCTGGGAGTCGCCGAAGGCATTGAGACCGCACTGGCAGCTCACGCCATCTCGCGCATGCCTGTGTGGGCCTGTGTGTCGGCCACGTTGATGGAATCGGTCGAAATCCCGGCGTCCGTCAGGAAGGTCGTCATCTGGGCTGACCTGGACCGCAGCGGTCGCGGCATCAAGGCTGCAGAGAAGCTGTCGGCCCGTCTGCGCACCGAAGGCAAGGAAGTCGAAATCTGCGTTCCGCAGGGCCCGATTCCTGAGGCCGTCAAGGGCGTCGACTGGCTCGACGTCATGCTGACGGCCGGACTGGAAGGCTACCCACCTCAATGGCAGAAGTGGTCTCCGCCGCCGGAGTACCGCAAGGCCGCTTAATCCATTCTTCAAGAGCTCCCTCCCGGGAGCTCTTTCTTTGCCAGGCGCGGGAGCGCTTCAGGCCAGGCCGGCAGCCACTGCTGCTGCAGCCACCTCGGGGCGCAACGTCCATACCCACTCGGCGCCCTGTCGCTCGCCGTCCGCAAGCGCAAAGGTGTAAACCGGCAAGCCCTCTCGGGGGCTCTCTGGCAGGTCCGTCGGCACCTCGCCGTACAGCAGCCAGCCCAATCGCCCATAGTGAAGATTCGCTGCCTCGTGGCCCTTGTATTCAGCGGCAGCGGCAAGCTCGGTCGCGGTTATCCGGCGGTCCTTTGCCTTCACGTGCGCTCGCAGCATGGCTCGCTGACCATCATGCACGCGCGGTTCGATGCGGCGGAACGCGGCGGTGAGCTCGCCTACTTCCGGGACCAGTCCGTTGCGTGCTCGAGCCTTCTCAGCCAAGCGCTGGGACGTCCAGGCCTGTACCTGCGCGAAACAATCGTCCAGGTTGGCGCCCTTGACTGTGAGCGCCTTGGCTCCGTTGGTGTACACCACGCCGAAATACTCGCCCTCGTAGAGCAACGCAACGAGCCTGTAGGGACCCACCTCGTCACTCTTTGCGGTCTCGTTCATGCGTAGCTCCTCTGTAAAAAACTTCTTCTGTCAGGCTATCAGGGCCTGAACCAGCCGAGCAGGTCGAACGCCTTCGCCAGTTCGTGGTGCATCACCAGCTGAAACTCCCCGCCCTTGGGCTGCATGGGGTTGGCCAGACCGATTGCACTGCTGTAGAACGGCTCGGAGCTTCCGGGATTCGGGGCAAAGCTCATCTTCAGCGACTCCCCCAGCTTGCGAGCAAGCTTGCCATAGAGCACGTTGGCCAACCGGTACGACTTACTCGTCCGTGCTCCCTCCTTGACCTGGGCGGCAGCATTGCCGAGCTCCGTGAAGGTGACCGTCCGGTTGTGCGCCCGGAAGTGCCTCTCAAGCATGGCTCGGCCCATTGCGCTGACGCCCCCTTCCTGTTCGAGCTGGAGGAGGGCTGAGGCATAGCGGTCCGCGCTGGGAACCTCGAACCTCATCACCTCGGCCTCGACCTTTTCACGGCGGGTCGCCAGTCGGAACACCTTCGAGTGGTCGGTAGGCACCCCTCGCTCTGTAAGGAACGAAGCGATTTCGCGCCAGGTGTGACCCTTCTCTCGGAGCGCTTCGATAGCTTCCAAGTAGAGCTCAAGCCCCTCCTTCGGGGCGGCGGCCAGGGCGTCGTTGAGTATGGTGGTAGGGCTGGGCATCGCGCACAGCTTACACCAGGCCGAACAGAATGCAACAGCGTAAACCAGGCTGCAACAAAATGGACTTCCTCGCGGGGCTCCCGGGCGGCCTGGGCGGAAAGCGCCAAGCACAGCCGCGCGGCTAAAGCCCGTGACTACAGGCCAGGTCCCCTCAACCGCTACCAGCCAATGCAAGTCCGTCTCATTGACGCCAACGCGCTGGGCTTTGCCCAGTATTTCATCGGGAAGAAAGCAGGCCACCACGACACGCACGCAGTTCGTGGCTTCCTGGAGCACGTGCGCTCCCGCCTGCACTTCTCGCAGGGCGTAGTGAACCTTCTCCTGTGGGACGGCAGGGCGCAGTGGCGCTACGACCTCCTGCCGGCGTACAAAAGCTCGCGGCACAAGACGCCTGAGCAGCGCGAGGCGCGCGAGACCTACGAGCCACAGCGGCCGCTCATCCAACGTGCGTTGAACTACTTCCCCGTGATTCAGCTTCTGCATCCTGGCGCGGAAGCGGACGACCTGGCATTCGGCCTTGCGGGACAGCTGGCGGCGCAGGGGCATCTGGTCGACCTGTCGACCTCGGACACGGACTGGCTGAGCCTCGTGGCAAACCGGGTGCGCTGGGTGAACGCCAAGAAGTTGACGCAAGTCATCGAGCTGGATGGGTTCTTCAAGGCAACCGGCGTGAGTTCGCCCCAGCTCTACGCCCACGCAAAGGCGATGGCCGGGGACACGACCGACGACATTCCTGGCGTCGAAGACGTGGGCCTCAAGCGGGCGGCGGCGCTCCTCGCGAAATACGGAAGTCTGGAGGCCGCGCTCACCGCGGCGGAGGACCTGCTCACCTTCGGCGCGGAAGCGAAGTACTACCAGGGCCTGACCGACGCGGACGTGCGTGAGAGCGTCCGCCGCAACGTCAAGCTGGTCGACCTATCGGCCGGCCCGGTGCTCCAAGGCTCGGACATCCGAACTACGGTCGGCCAACTCGACGAAATGGAGCTCGCAGGGCTCTTCGACGAACTGGGCTTTGCAGACTACCTGACCAACTGGAGCTACTGGGGTCGCCCCCTGTCCAAAGAGCTGGAGAAGGCCGATGTACTTTCGGTTCAACGCGCCATCTCCAACATCCACTTTAGCTGGACCGCGAAAAGATAAACGGCTGGACTAGACCGTATCACCCATTATTTGCCCCTTGGAGCACACATGAAACAAATGCCCGGCTTGCTGAGCAAACTTTCCCAAATGCAAAAGCGCATGGAAGCCGCTCAAGCCGAAATTGCCGCGATGACCTTCGAAGGCACCGCAGCCAACAACCTGGTCACCGTGACCATCACCGGCGCCGGCGAGCTCAAGCGCGTGAACTATGACGCCAGCCTGAAGAGCGAAGACCTCGAGACCCTGGGCGACCTGGTCGTGGTGGCTGTGGCCAATGCCAATGCGAGGAAGGAAGAAGCGTCGAAGGCCAAGCTGGGCAGCCTGGCCGCCGGCCTGATTCCCTTTGGCATGAAGGTTCCAGGCCTGGGCTAAACCAAGGGCTAGAAGTCCTTTGAAGGCCCGCTTCGGCGGGCTTCTTCATTTGCCTGAACGAAAAGGGGAGAGCCGGAACTGCGTTATAAACCCATCCCCTTTACTAAAGACTAAACTCTACGTAAAATGCATTGGCGCATGCCGGCGTTTTAAGGTTCGATGGCCAGTCCTTCTTCTTCCCAGCCCACCGAGCAACTGAGCGGTGTGGTCAAAATCCTCACGTACGTGAACCCCGAGAACGGCTATTTCGTCGCAAAAGTCGATGTGCCGGGAAAGGGCGAGCGCACGGTGCTCGGTACCGCCCCTGTCATCAACGTGGGCGAGCTCATCAGCGTGCGCGGGGCCTGGGGAAGCTCGAAATGGGGCCCGCAGTTCAAGGCGGTGGAGGTAACCCTTTCGCAGCCCACGATGCTCGAAGGCATCGTCAAGTACATGTCCAATGCCATCCCCGGCATCGGCAAGGGGTTCGCCCAGAAGCTGGTCGACGCGTTCGGGGAAGACGTTTTTGACGTCATCGAGAACCACCCGGAACGCCTGAAGGGCGTCAAAGGCATCGGCAAAAAGCGCATCGACTCGCTCATCGAGTCGTACGCCGAGCAGAAGGCGACGCGCGAAATCATGGTTTTCCTGCACAAGGCGGGCCTGTCTACCCTGCGAGCAAAGCGCATCCTCGACAAGTACGGCGCCTCGGCGGTCGAGAAAATCAAGGCGAACCCGTACATCCTCTGTCAGGACATCTGGGGCATCGGGTTCAGAACGGCCGACGAAGCAGCCTTCAAGCAAGGGATTCCGCGGAACAGCGAGTACCGCATCCGTGCCGGCGTGCACTACGTCCTGCGCGAGGCCGAGGGGCAGGGCAGTTGCGGTCTGCCGGTGGAAGTCGTTCGCGAGAAGGCGAGCGAACTCCTGGGTGTGGACTACGACGTTCTCAGCACCTGCTTCGAGCAGGAGGTTGAATCCGAGAGCCTGATTCGCGATTTCTCAGGCGGGGTGGAGTGCCTGTTCTCCCCGCGAACCTACAAGGCCGAGAAGGCGGTGGCGGACCTACTCCTGAAGCACGCCAAGCGTCCGCTGGCCCATACGGTCAAGGACATCGACGTCTCCATCCTCTCCGTCGAGATGGACATGCACATCACGCTGGAGGACGCTCAGCGCGATGCGGTTCGTGCGGCGCTGCTGTCTCAGGTATGCGTCATCACAGGGGGTCCCGGTACCGGCAAGACGACCATCACCCGGGTCGTTATGGAGTGTCTCCAGGCGGCCGGCATGAGCCCGCTGCAGCTGTGCGCGCCCACCGGCAAGGCAGCCAAGCGCGCGGCCGAAGCCACGGGTTTCCCCGGCCAGACGGTGCACCGCACGCTGGAAGTCCAGCGGGACGGTACGTTCAAGTTCAACGAGAAGAATCCGCTCGATGCGGACGTCCTCGTGGTCGACGAATCTTCGATGGTGGACATCTACATGTTCCTGTCCATCATCCGCGCGCTCGCGCCGCACACGCGCCTCATCATCATCGGCGACGTCGACCAGCTGCCTTCCGTGGGTCCGGGCAAGGTGCTGGGCGACATCATCGACTCGGGCGTGCTGCCCACGGTGATGCTGCGCCAGGTATTCCGCCAGGCCGCGAAGAGCCAAATCATCCGGAACGCGCACGCCATCAACCGTGGCGACATGCCGGAACTGAGCTATCTCCAGGACTCGGACTTCCACTTCTCTAGCATCATGCCGCGGGACCCGAAGAGTGAAACCGACAAGGAGAAGGCGCGCTCGGACATCGAGAAGGAAATCCTTCGCCTTGCCCGCGACATGTACAAGCTCGGCTACGACCCTATCCGTGACGTCCAGATTCTGGCGCCAATGCGGCGCGGCAAGCTCGGCGTGCTGGCCCTGAACGTTCAGTTGCAGGCATTCCTGAACCCGATGCCTGAAAAGCAGGTCGAGTTCAACGGGACCAAGTGGTGCACTGGCGACAAGGTCATGCAGCTGCGCAACAACTACGACAAGAACGTCTTCAATGGCGATATCGGCTACATCTCAGACGTCGATGCCCAGACCCGAACCGTCATGGTGGAGTTCGACGCGGTTCCGGTCGTCTATAGATTCCAGGACCTGGACGAGCTGGCGCTTGCCTACGCGTTCACCATCCACAAGAGCCAAGGCTCGGAGTTTCCGGTGGTCATCATGCCGCTCGATACCAGCCACTACATGATGCTTCGACGTAACCTCGTGTACACCGGCGTGACCCGAGCACGGAAGTTGTGCGTGGTCGTCGGCCAGCCAATGGCCATGAAGCTGGCGGTGGAGCGCGCTCAGAAGGATGAGCGTTGGACGCGCCTAAAGGAATGTCTCATGAAGGGGCTGCCCGCAGAGATGCGGCGAGAAGAAGCGCTTGCTGCATAAGTTAGCTGGCTATACCGAGGGCAACTACCAGCCCCGGAAATCCATGACCTCCAAGCGAAGCGGCAAGCTCAAAATCATCAACCTCTTTGGCGCACCAGGAGTGGGCAAAAGCTCCGTCGCTGCCGGCATCTTCTGGCTGATGAAGGCCCAGCACTGCAGCGTGGAGCTCGTGAGCGAGTATGCGAAGTATCTGGTTCTATCCGGGCGAAAGTGGCAGTTGACCGAGGAACAGGTCTACCTGTTTGCCAAGCAACATCACAAGCAGTTCGTCATCGAGCGCTCGGGTTACGAGTTTGGGGTGACGGACAGCCCGTTGCAGCTCTGCCAGTTCTATGCCCCGAGCAAGTACTTTGGCAGTTTTGAACCCCTCGTCGACGAGGCATCGGAAGCCTTTGAAAACATCAACTTCTTCGTTACCCGCGACCTGGAAGCGGGCCATTTCGAGGAACGCGGGCGGACGCAGGGTCGCGCCGAAGCGCTAGAAGTGGAGCGACAGATGCGAGCCTTCCTGGCACGGAAGAACATCCCCTACACGGAGCTTCCTGTCGACATGCTGGCGCCGTGGCGCGTTGTGAGCAGTTTGAACATTGGCCAGCCGCCGGTGCCAGAGTTTGCCGCCTTTGGGCTGGAGACCTCCTGCATGACGGAACATAAGCCGCTCTTGGTCATGACCTACCTGTTGGCTGTCGACGGGGACGGGTCGCCCTGGGCCACGCTGGAGCGCTGCACCAGACGAAAGAGCGCTCAGCCGGACCGTTGGGCCGTCCGAACGCCCTGGGGCGGCTGTCTGAACAAGGACGCCATCTTCGAGTACGAGCCGTCGAGCTCGAGCCGAGATGCCGCGTTTCTCGCCCGGGCCAGGTTTGACACCCCTGAGCAAGCCTTAGACGTTTGGCTAAAACACTATGCACATGAGCGCATGCAATCCGAATATGACATCCGAGGTATCCGCCTTGTCTGACAAAAAGCCGCTCCTAGAGCGGCTCTTTTCACTCGAAAACTTCCTGCAACTGGTGGGCGTGGTCGGCGGACTATGGGGCAACTACCTAATCAACCAGACCAACGCCGCAGGATTTGTACTGTGGCTACTGTCCAACACTGCGCTCACCTGCCTTCAGTTTCGGACCCGTCTATTTGGACTGGTTGCGTTACACATGGCCTATGTTTATTTATGCTTTCAAGGTATCGCTAGTTGGGCCGAAAAAGCGCCGGCGTCCCTCTCAGCTTGGGTGCCTGCGTGGCTTATTTTCGTCTCGCGGTTTGTCGCATAGCCGCGGCGGCGATAATCTCAGGTTAAGTTGAGTTGCCGGGTACTGCCCGTTTAGAGTGTTCGCTTGCTAGGTAACATATTTGAGCCAAATATCCGCTTCGGAACTACTGCAACTGGCCCGACTAGGGCTCAGCCCGGGCCCCGAAGGTGGGCGCCAGGACGCATTCGCTCTGCTTGCAGAGTGCGTCGAAGACTTTGTTGTCAACGACCGCGACCTCGCCTATGTCGTGTTGAAGGCGCGCTCAGAAAATGTGATTCTTGCACAGTATCTCCAGCGCGTTATCCGGACGGTCTCAGCCGAGGAAAACGTCCCGGCGGCCACAGACAGCTGGCGATTGATTCTCGGCGGCATCGGCGTGCTGCTGCCGCCCGGCTTCGACTTTCAGGTCGACCAGTGGGCGAGGGCCATCGAAGGGTTGGAGTCCAGCCTTTCAACCCTGTGGGCTGACCAGACCCACAACGTGACCGTCATGCCGGAGGCGAGCCCCGTCGAAAGCTTCTACAAGCTACGGCCTAAGGCTATTCGCTCCGGCCTATTGCAACTTTTCAGTGACAAATGGGCTGACGCCTTCCACCTGGGTGACGTGGCACCTGCTGAGGCGTGGTCCGCCTTCGTGCTTCCGTTCGTTGTCGCCGTGGAAGTTGAAAGTGCCCAGAGCTTCGTACGTAACGAACTTGCGCCTCGCGCGCCGACGCTCGCGCTATCCGGGATAAAGCACCGGTTTGAATCCCATTTTGACCTTGGCTCTCCGGGCGCCAAAACCCCCTTTCTGTTGCCTCCGGTGGATTGGGCGAACCTGTTCTCCTTCGTGCGCGGGATGCACTTTCGCAAGGCCGTGCGCGAGCTGGTGACCGACCGCCCGGAGGCCTCCAACGATTGGGTGCTGAAGTTCGACGCCCCGACCCTGCGTTTAACGAACTTCAAAGCGCGGATAACCAAAGAGTTCCTTTTCCCTGAGGAAACACCGGCGGATGTTCGGCAGATTGCAGCTGCGCCTGCAAGCCAGCTAGGCATCCCGTACGTGGACGGCACCAAGGCCGACTAGCTCCGTTTAAGCACAAAAAAGCCGCGCATCTCCCGACGACAGCGCCACGGCTGCGGCCTCGGGGCGCTCAAAAACCTCAGCAGTTCTAGGCCTTTGCTCCGACCCTGGCTACACGTGTCAGGACAATAACTGGAGCAGACATGCAGACCTTTCTCGTTGGAGGCGCAGTGCGCGACCTCTTGCTCGGCCTTACTCCCAAGGACCGCGACTATGTGGTGGTCGGCGCGACCGCCGAGTACATGCTCGACTGTGGATTTCGCCCCGTCGGCAAGGACTTTCCGGTCTTTTTGCACCCCCTGACGCAGGATGAATACGCGCTCGCGCGCGTGGAGCGCAAGACGGCAGCCGGCCACACGGGCTTCACGGTCTCTACTGAGAACGTGACGCTCGAGCAGGACTTGAGCCGTCGAGACCTGACCATCAATTCGATGGCGATGGCGCTCGGGGGCGACCTCATCGACCCCTTTGGGGGCAAACGCGACCTTGAGATGAAGGTACTTCGCCACACGTCGGGCGCCTTCCTGGAAGACCCCCTGCGTGTGCTGCGCGTGGCACGATTCCAGGCTCGGTTCGGCCCCGATTGGTGTATCGAGAACAGCCTGCTCATGACGATGCATGGGATGGTCGCCGCAGGCGACCTGGCGGAACTGCCGTTCGAGCGAATCTGGGCGGAACTCAAGCGCGGCCTCATGGAGCCACATCCCGACTGCATGGTGACGACTTTGCTTGGGCTCGGGCTTCTAAGTGGCCCGAATGCGTTCAAAGGCATCAGCGTCCGGCCGGACTACGTGGAATCGCTTCGGCGCGCGGTAGCCAGCGAGGCAGCCCTCGAGGTTCGCTTCGCATGCGCCTTCCGGCTCGACAGCGACCAGGTTTCGGGCAAGCTGCCAAAAGACGTGACGGACTTGGCGCTTTGCGTGCAGCGTGCCGAGCAGGCCGAGCTTCGCCAATTCGACAGCCTAGTCGCCCAGCGCCAACTGGCGTTGCTCGAGGGGCTCGACGTGCTGCGCCGCCCGCAACGGGTGGAAGCTACGGTGCAAGCGTTGCAGTTGATGCACACGTTCGGTGCCGACGGCTTTCGCGCGTCTTGCGATGCACTCAGGAACATTGACTTCCAGGGCTTGGCCCAAGGGCTAGCCGGACCTGCAATCAAGCACCGCATCGAGCAGGAGAAGCTCGCCGTGTTGATTGCTCGCAAGGCCATGGCCGCTGCCGCCTGAAAACTCGTTCTTCGAAGCGTCCGACCCCTCCGTCGGGCGCTTTTTCTTTGCCTAGGCCAGAAAAGGCGACGCCGGTTGAGCACCGGCGTCGTTGAAAAGGGGAGAAGAGGAGAAAGGGTCTAGCCGAACAGGGACGTGCGCATTTCGAGGTCTGGCTCGCGATAAGCCGCTGACTCGCGCACCACGCCGGCGCCGAACAGGCCTGTAAGGACCTCGAACGCGACGAATCCATGGTGGTTGAAAGGGAAGCCGCTTGCCGCTGCGTAAGCCACAGTGATGCACGTGACCAGCGTCGGCAAAACGAGGCGCCGGAATACCTGCAGGCTGGGGCGTGTGAAGACGGCGCGGCCGCCCCTCAAGTAGATGAAGAGCAGGCCGACCAGCATCACGACCGTTGTGTGGCCCGATGCCTGGTAGCCGCAACATACCGCACTAGCCCCCCACAACGCGACGGCGGGGTACCACTGTAGCCGAAGCAGCCGGCTTGCGAGCTCATACCGGGAGTGAACGGAGGCCATGCGGTCATCGCCAACCATTTCACCGGTCGCCGCGATAACAGCCAACACCGTCGCCAGTATGAGGAAGGTGCCTGGAGACAGAAATGTGTTCATCGTAAAGTTTTCGTTGAATGTTGTCCTGCACCGGTATAGCGACCGAACGGAACCCACTGGCAGTTGAGAATAGTGGGCACAAACGCTTTAGAGTTTAGAGCAACGTATGCTAAAATGCAACGCACCGACGGATGGGATTTAGCTTTTTGGCTCGCCAATTCAGGCGCGCGAGCAGGGGCAGGTGGCTATACGTCGAACGCCCTCTAGGGCGGTATCCTTCAATCCGGCTCTTCCGCGTCTCATCGCCAGCAAGAGCCATCGACAGAGAGTTCCATGAACACGTCGCTCCCGACTCCCAGCAAGAAGTTCGACCTCCTGGTGCAGAGCGCCATCCTTCGAGGCGAGAAGCCTACCAAGGGCCTTGACGCCCAGCTTGCGCCCAACGAAAACCAGATGCATCGACTCACGGCTTTCATGGCCGACGGCCGCCAGGTCGTGGTCGCTCAACGTCACGGCCGAGGCGGGATGGACTTCAACAAGCTGCTGGGCGGCAAGGTTTACGCGGTGGCGGCCGACGCACTGTCGCCGGTGTTCGAGAAGGAGAACAACAAGCCGACGAAAGTTCAGAAACAGGAGGAGGGCAAGCCCCTTTTCTCGTCGTCGGGCTTCTACCTGCTCTCGTCGAAAGACTATCCCGCGCTTCGAATCGCGGAGGGCTATACCCGCCTGTTTGCGGATGGAGCGAAGGTCATGCTCCTCACCGCGGAGCAGCTTGCGGCCAAGGAATCTCTCTCGATGACTTCGGACATGGACTGGGAGATGGCCCTTGCGTTCCTGGGCGCGGCTTTGGGCGATGACCGAAACATGGTCACGCCGTTTGACGCAGACATCAACCGCAAGCGCCGCCGCGGCATCGAGACGGCAAAGGGCGTAGCAGAAGACGACCAGGAGACGTACACCGGCGTCGAGTTCACCGAGTTGGGCGCGAGCAAGAAGGACGGAAACCCCTTCGTCCTCTACACGTGGCGCATCGACGGCGGTGCAGCCCGGACCGGAACGCTCATGCGTGAGTTCGAGGCGACCGACGACAACGACCGACCCATCACGAAGTACGACGACGCGGACGCCACGGTCGCGCGCTTTGCGGACAGCGCCGAGGGTCGTGAGATTGCAGCCGCCTGCGAGGCAGGCAGGACCGTGGACTTTGCCTTCGTCCAGGGCCACGTGATGCGCACGAGCGTTTCGTTCCGCCGCAAGGTCGAGAACGTTCGTGCTGCGGGGAGCGACAAGCCCGCGTACGGCGACGCCGTCTACATCTGGGGCGCGCTAGGCGGTTGGGTGAAGGGCTTGGTGAGCGTGATGCAGTCGATGCACCCCAACTTCCCGGCGAAGGATTACGACGCCCACCACTACGTCGCGGCCTGTCGCCAAGCCGAGGTCGGGATGACGAAGAAGCCGGACGGCAGCGGCTGGCTACCGCCGCAAGCCGTTACCTACGACCTGTCGGCAATGTTGGTCTGAACGACAGTTCTCGCCTAACATACTGTCGACTCGTGCCCGTGCCTGTCGCTCCTTCCCCCGTTCTACTGCAGTCCGGCGTGCGGTTTCGCGCACGCCCCGACGCAGCCATGGCGCAGCGCCTGCGCCAATGGGTCGGACACCAGCGGTGCATCTATAACGCAAAGGTCGACGAAGACCGCTACTTCGCCGGCATGCGCCTCTCGATGCTGGCGCGCGGCAGGACCGCGGCCGAGGCGGCCACGCCGCTGGACCGCGCGTACGCGCAGTTCCGGGGCGAGACGACGCCCTGGCTCGGTGAAGTTCCCTCGCAGGTCCTGCGCATCGGCGCCGAGCGCTGGTTCGAGGGCAAGCAGCGCCAGCTCAAAGGGTTGGCCCGGGCGCCGCGCCGGCGCAACCGCCTCAACTTCGACAGCGTGCGCGTCTCCAGTGAGCTCTTCGAGTTCAGGGAGCTCGATGAGCCTCAAGGCGACCTGCGCCACGAGCTCGTCCTCGGCAACGACAAGTTCGGGTTCGGCAGCCTCCCGTTCACGGCGCACCGTCCATATGAAGTGCCCAAGTCGCTGACGCTGCGCTGCACCGGTGGACAGTGGTTTGTCAGCTTCAGCTACGAGCACGCCGCGCCGAAGGGCTTTGTGGCGCGCAATGAGGAAGAGCTCGCCTACGAGCTCGACCTGCTCGACGGCCCCGCGCTCGAAACGCGCACGCTCGGCCTTGACCGCAATGTCGCGGACAACTGTCTCGCGACCTCCGACGGACGGTTCTACGCCCTGAGCGCCGTGCAGAAGGCGCGCATCGCCCGAAAAGCTGTCGGCGCGAAGCGCCACCAGCGCCGGCTCGCCCGTCAGGAGAAGGGCAGCGCCAACAGCCGCAAGACTCGAGACCGCCTGGCGCGCAAGCTCGCCTACAAGCGCGAGGTTCTGCGGGACTTCAGCCACCAGACCAGCCATGACCTGCTCGAATCCAAAGCGAACGACGCCGGCGTGCCGCAACTGCTGGTGCTCGAGGCGCTGAAGGTGGGAAACATGACGGCTCGGCCCAAGGCCCGGCAGGACGAGACCGGGCGGTGGCTTCGTCAACGGCGCCGCGAGCAAGGCGGGTTTGAACCGGGCCATCCTCTCGAGCGCCTGTGGGCGCATTGCCGAGCAGCTGGGCTACAAGGCGGCCCGGCGCAACGTTCTCGTGCTGCAGGTGCCTGCGGCCTATTCATCCCAAGAGTGTTCCCGGTGCGGGCACACTCACCCAGGCAACCGCGACGCACAGCGGTTTGCCTGTCAACGCTGCGGACTCGAAGCGCACGCCGATACGAACGCCGCCCGCATCATTGCGGGCCGAGGTATCGGGATGGTGCGCGACCAAAAGGTCGTCGTGAAGGCCAGGAAGCGTGTCGCCTATCGACGGCGCGCAACAAAGGCAGGGCTGGAATCGCCCGATGTGCCTGTGGAGGGTGGTGTAAGTCGCGACGAAGCGAAAGCCGACATCGCGCAGTGCCCGAGGAAGCAGGAAGGTGCCACGACTACAGCGCCGTCAGGCGTTTAGTCGCGGGAGATTCACGGTGGCCCACATATCTCGGAAAGCTTCGGAGGGCATGTCGGGGTGGCGAACGACGTTGTGCGGCTGACCGACGAGCTCATCCTCACTGTAGCCGCTCGCCTCAACGAACGCAGGATTCACGTAGGTGATGATGCTGTTCAGGTCGGTCATCGAGACAAGGGTCTCGCTGCCGAGTTGATATTCGCGATGGGTACCAGGGAGATTGCGCTTCATGGTTTGTCTGGTTTCGGGTGGCCAGCGAACGCCGGGCCTAAAAAAGACCGCCCCCTGTGTGGGAGCGGTCTGGAATGAAATGGAGTGGCTCTATCCGGCGAGAAGTGCCTCGAAGGCGGCTTCGTCCAGGACGGACACGTTGAGTTCCTGGGCCTTGGCCAGCTTGGTGCCAGCCTCTTCGCCTGCAAGCAGGTAGTGGGTCTTCTTGGAGACCGAGCCAGCCACCTTGCCGCCTGCGCCTTCAATCAGCGCCTTGAACGTCTCGCGGGGCTTGGACAGGGTGCCGGTGATGACGAAGGTCTTGTCCACAATGGCGGGATTCGCGACGCCGCTTTCGACATCCTTCGGTCCCACGAAGAACAGCAGGCGGTCCACTTCGGCGGCGTTGTCCGGGTTCGCGAAGAACGCCAGCACGTTGCTCGCAGTGGTCTCACCCACGTCCGACACCTGTAGCAGCGCATCGAGGTCCGCATTGCGGAACGCAGCGAACGACTTGAAGCGCTTGGCCAGGTCCTTGGCGGTCGCCTCGCCCACGCCCGGGATGCCCAGGGCATAGATGAACCGATTCAGCTCGGGCTGCTTGACCTCGATGACTGCGTCGACCAGGTTGGTGGCAGACGTAAGGCCCATGCCTGGCAGCGTCTGGATATCCTCCACGCGCAGGTGGAAGAGGCCACTGGGCCGCTCGAGGAGCCTTGCCTGCAGCATCTTCTCAACGGTGCCCTCCGCCATGCCTCGGATGTCGAGCGCAAGGCGCGACGCGAAGTGCGTGATGGCAAACAGCCGTTGCGCAGGGCAGTTCAATCCGCCGGTGCAGCGGTGGTCGGCGCTGTCCTCTTCCTTGTGCACTGCGGAGCCGCAAACAGGGCAGGTGGCTGGCGCCGTGTACGAGGCCTCGGTGCCCGCGCGCAGTTCAAGCACGGGGCGCACGATTTCCGGGATGACATCGCCAGCGCGGCGTACCACCACGGTGTCGCCCACGCGCACATCCTTGCGGCGCGCCTCGTCTTCGTTGTGCAACGTCGCGCTGGTCACCGTCACGCCACCGACATAGACGGGGGCGAGCTTGGCGACGGGAGTGAGCTTGCCGGTGCGCCCCACCTGGACGTCGATGCCGATGCATTTGGTAGTGGCTTCCTCGGGCGGGAACTTGAACGCGATGGCCCAGCGAGGGGTGCGCGAGTTCCAGCCAAGCTGGTCCTGGTAGCGAGAAGCGTTGACCTTGAAGACGACGCCGTCGATTTCGAAGGGAAGTCCGGCGCGCTCCTTCTGTATTTGCTCGAAGTGAGCTTGCACGCCGTTGACCCCCTTGACGACCTTGACCGTGTCGCTGATTTCAAAGCCTTCGGCGACGAGCGTCTTGAGCTGCTCGAACTGGGTGCCGGCTGGCAGGTAGCCCTGGCATTCGCCAAAGCTGTACGCAAGGAAGGTCAACCGGCGCGAAGCCGTGACCTTGGGGTCCAGGTTGCGCAGGCCGCCGGCCGATGCATTTCGAGGATTGGCGAAGCGCTTGTCGCCCTTGGCGTCCTGGGCCGCGTTGATGCGGGCGAAGTCTTCCTTGGTGATGACGACCTCGCCGCGCACTTCCACGCGCGGTGCCGTGTTGCTGATGCGCAGCGGCACGTTTCGGATGGTCCGAACCTGGGCCGTCACGTTCTCGCCGGTCTCGCCATCGCCGCGGGATGCGGCCAACTTGAGGACCCCGAACTCGTAGACCAGCGCGCAGGATGCGCCGTCGTACTTCAGTTCGGCGCAGAACTCCACCTCGCTCTCCGGGATGCCAAGCTGTGCGGCAACGGATGCGACGAAGGCCGCAGCTTCCTGCCCGTCCATCGCGTTGTCAATGGAGAGCATCGGTCGCAGGTGCCGCACGTCAGAGAACGCAGCCAGTGGCGCGCCGCCGACGCGTTGAGTGGGAGAGTCGGACCGGTCAAGTTCGGGATGCCTTGCCTCCAGCGCCTGGAGCTCGCGAAACAGTGCGTCGTACTCCGCATCGGAGATGACGGCCGCGTCCATCACGTAGTAGCGGTGGCCATGGCTGGCGACCGTTGCCTTCAGGTTGCTGTGTTGCTCGTGGATGGTCATGTTGTCCTTGTGTCCAATGTGTGATTATAACAGATTGCATGTAAAAGGGTTCTAGCACTAGTTGTTTAGATACCGGGGGTGTCTGGACTAAGTTTTAGTTTAAACGTCCTGGCTAGACGGACAAAGCTCCCGCAATTGCAGCCAATGTTTCAACTCATCCTGACCGTCATGGCCATCGCACTCACATCCGCGCTTGTGATGGTCTCAATCAACTACCTGCCGGCCTGGCGGGGGGCTGCACGTGACGTGGAGCAGCAGGTGCGCACCGCTCTTCCGCAGCTTGAGGAAGCCTATGACGCGGCGACCCGCGCAGCCGGCGGCGTGCCGCCCGCCGTCCTTGCGGCCAGTGATGGCGGCTTTTCCGCGCAGTTCCTGCCCTTGCTGCGCTTTGCGCCTGCTGCCCCCGCAGGCTACGTGTGGACCTACGGCCAGCACGGTGACGATGGCAGCCGGTACGCAAACCTGAACTATTTCTGCCTGGCCCCCACCCGGGCCGGGCTTCAGGGAGTCGGGCGAGGCCTCTACCGCGGCGTGAGCGCCTTCTCGCGCGACCAGGCGTTCGTGAACACGAGTTGCGGTGCGACGGTCACACAGGCGGCCCCCTCCAATTGGAACGCTGCGCCGGCTCGCGCGGTGACCTTCTACGTGGCGTATACCCCTGGCGTGAATCGATGAACCGCCGCCTGCGCACCACCGTCGCAGTCCTTGCCGTCGCGTTCGCTGCGCCTTGCCTGGCCGCCGAACCGATGTTGAGCGCAACGTCTGTCGGCGCGGAGGTCGCGCGCGCAGCCAAAGACGTGAAAAACGCGTTCTATCGACGCGCCGCCGTCTTCAGTCCTGGTACGTACGACCAGTTGCCCGCGGCCGCTTCTGCCGCAGACCTTTTCCCTGCGTATGGATTCATGCCCCGTGGCCACAAGGTTTCATGGGGGCTCTCGGCGGTAGACGAGGACCAGTCGAAGCTCTGCCTGACAGCCACCCTAAACAGCACGCAGGACTGGATTGACTTCGTTCGAGGCGCCCAGGGCGCCCACTTGACCCCCGCAGACGGCGGGTGCACGGGGGCTGCGCAATGGGTTGCACCCGCGGCATATCCCGTGGGCGCCTCGGCCATAGTGCCCTTGGACCGGAGGCTGGTTCCTACGCCCACCGCGATGGACGCTGGGCTGGAAGTGACTGGGACGCTTCAGGATGAGGAGCCGGCGGCGGTGCTGCCAGGGCATGCACAAGTGGCTGCCGTGCTCCAGGCGCGGGCAGGGCAGCTGAGCGCTCCCTGGACTCTCACCGTGACCAACCGGCTGCCAATGCAATCGCTGGCCATCGCCGGCGCGGCGGCTACGCCGGGCTTCAGCCTTGGTGATAGCAGCTGCGCGGTGCTCCTGCCCGGCGAAAGCTGCTCGGTCGCCGTGCGGTTTCAGTCGTCGGCTCAGTTGCCTTCGACGCCCGGGCGAGTCCGCCTCGAGTTCCGGCAAGAACTGGAAGGCCTGCCAACGGGAGGCATGAGCGCACTGAGCGTCACGCTCTACGGCGAGCAGGTACGTTGAGGAGCGCGTCGAGGTCGGGCGCGAGCTCCGGGGCTACTGCCAGAAACGGGGCAAGCCAGGCGTGCACGTGGGACGCTCGCTGCTCGGGGAGCGAACCGCCTTTGAGCAGGGTGTCCATGGCGTCCAGCATTGGGCTTAGCGAGGACTTGCGCAAAAGAGGCGGGCGCGCGCGCCATTCAGTCGTTGGCACCGGGAAGACGATGTCGCGCTGCTCGATAAGGAACCGGACAGGGTCCTCGGTCGTACGGAACCGCGCGCGCAGGGTCAGCTCAGGGTCCGGCACCGTGCGGTCAACGGCGAAAGTGGCCGCAGCGAGAAGGACCGCCTTGGCGTCGTCAGCGCGGGCTGCGTGGTGCAGCTGCTGAAAGCGCCCAGCAAAGGCCAGGGCGACCGCCTGGTAGGCGCTCCGGCTGAGCGTGCCGAGGCTCACGAGCGGGCTTCCTGGAGCCAGTTGACGTTGACAGGGACGCTGACCATCCCGAGCTGGACCTGGCGCTCGAAGAGCAACCCATTGTGCAGTTCGGTCAAGGACGGGTATTCGGAGCAGACCGCCATGCATTCAAAGCTTTCGAGCTGGCTCTGAATCATGGTCTTGGCACGTACGGCGGCTTCGCGATAGAGGCGGGGCGACAGCACGAGCCGGCGGCTGTCCGCAGCATCAAGCATCATCCCATAGCGGCCAAGCTCGACGCGAACTTCTTCCGGCGTGAGGGCGGCGAGGCCGGGGGCTGCAGCTTTGATGTTTGTCATGCTTAAAGTATACCATCAGAACCACTTTACGGTCAACCAGTATCGCTTCATTAGCAGCGGCGCTGGGGCAGATTTAGCATAGCGCCTATACCATAGCAAGCGACTAGGTCGCAAAACTCCGAAGTGATGAGCGGAATTTGACGGAGGGGCCCGCCTGATGCGGTCTCCTCCGTATTTCGTCCTAAGCCGCCGGCGCCTGGCCGAAGAGGTCGCCCAGGGCGTCGAGCATGCCGGCCCCGTTGGATTCCGGAGCGATATACACCGCCCCCGGTTGCCTTCTGGCCGCGTCAGTCACCCGCGTGGCTGCCTGCACGACCTCGGTCCATGTGGCCGGGCCGGGGCCGAAGGCGAGGACCCCGACGCTGACCTGCGGAGCGGTTTGGGCGTCCGACGCGCGCAGCTTCCCCAAAACGTCCTCCGCGAGGAAAGCGGCCTCCGGCAGGTCGCAGTTCTTGAGAACGAGGAGGAGGCTCGCCTCCGTCCAGCGGAACCCCCTGTCGCCCATGCGAAGGGTCTCGCGAACCGCCTTGCCCGCATTTCTCAGCTGCCCAAGGTTCGGACCCTGGTCCCCGCAACCTGCCATGTCCATGGTGATGACGGCGTGGTGCCCGTCGGCGGGCCCATTGGCGTTGAAGAGCTTTGTCAGAACGGACTGCAACTCGCAGTGCCGCCGCAGCCCCGTGGTTTCGTCTCTGAGGTGCACCCCTGCCACGGCGGGCACCTCGGCCGCGCTTGGACCTCGGATGACGATGACGGCGCCGGCCGTGCTTCCGTCCGCAAGGAAAACTGGGACAGACGCTTCCGAGAGGGGTACCGCCTTGCCGTCACGGCTCACCGCCTCCAAAGTGTTGACTCGTCTTAGCGCAGTCTTGGCGCTCAGCAGCGCAGGATGCAGGCTCGGCATGGTTTCCCCCGAAGCCCGTAGCCGCGGTTGGTAGACCTGGTCCAAGGGCCGGTTCAGCGCGTCGGAAACTCGCCAGCCCAGCAGCCTCGCCGCCACCTGGTTGATGGTAGTGATTCGAGATTCGCAGTCGACGACGAGGACGCCGGCGTCGACGTTGTGCAGGGCTGTTCGCAAGCGCGTGGTCTCCGCCTCCTCGACGGAGAGACTTTTTGTACTCGCGCGCGAGATGGTGCGCACCGCCTCCGCGAGTTCCAGCTCATCAGAGGTGTGCAGTCCGGACGTGTCCATGGCTGGGACAGTATTGCCAAGGCTCACCGCCGCCACCTGGCGGTGGAGAACGCGCAACGGCTGCAGCACCGCGCGGATGGTGAGCCAAAGCAGGGGGAGAAGTGCGGTCCCCGCGGAAAGCACGACCAAGAAGTGCCATCTAAGCTCAGCTTCGTCAGTGAAGATTTTAGACACCGGGGCCTCCATGACCAGTCGCCAGGGGCTGGACGGGCCCGAGATGGTGGTTACGTACATTAGGCTCGGCACGCCATCCGCATTCATGCCGTAAACGAGACCGCTTGGGGCCTCAGCTTCCGTAAAGAGCTTTGCCATCGGGCCCAGCGTGCGCACGGATTCCCCCATCCGGTCGGCGTTCCGTTGGGCAATGATGGTTCCCTCCTCGGAGGCGACGGTCACCAGGGACGCAGGGCCACCTGCGAAGTCGCCAAGGCCGGCGGTGGCGGCAAGCGCGATATTCTCGATAGACCCCACGACCACGCCGACCACCTTGCCTTCTGCTCCGTAAATGGGCGAAGAGAAAATCGTGACGTGCGTGCGAAGGGACCGACTGAGCACCGGACCCACGATGACTCGCGATTGTGTGGCGAGGACGCCGCTGAAGTAGCTCCGGTCGGCCACTGAAGCGTCGGCCTGTGGTCCGGTGGTCGCTGGCACCCATGCGAGTGGGTATCCGTTCAAATCCGTGACGCTCAGCGTCCTGAATGCGTGCGGGGCAACCAAGGTCAGTTGCGCAAGCCGCTGTTGAAGCCGGGGCTTGTCACGCAGGGCTGCCTCGTCGAGCGACGCTGCAACGCCGTCTGCAAGCTCGCTTAGCGCTTGCAGGCGGTCTTCGAACACGGCAGCAGTGCGCTCAGTGAGCCGCGCGTGGTGCCTCTCCACTGAGGCGCGAAGGGCGACACGGGAGCCCTGGTACTGAACAAAGAGCAAGGCGGCGACCAATGATGCCGCGACAACCGTGCATACGGTCGTGAGGCGAGCAGTAAGGCTCTGCCGGAAGGGAGGGGGAAGGCGGCTCAAAACTCAGCAATGCGTGTCCTGCGTAAGCGGGTTATCGGCATCCCGCAGCAGTCTTGAAGTCCGCGCGCTGCGTATCGCAATTTCTTGAAGGCGCCTTAGGCACGCGTCAAAACCTTGCTCCCTACACCTCCTGGACACAACCAAGGAGGTAAATATGTGGAGGAACGTACTACTGGGCGGCCTGCTGGCCACCGCGCTGGCGTCCACCGGTGCGGCGCAGCCAGGCTTTGCGGCTTGCCCGCAGTTCTTTGTCGGCGGCAAGGTGCCAGTCGTCTCCCGCGCGCCCGAGTTGCGACGGGAGCTCTGCTTCGATTCATTCGCAATCCTGCACTCCGGGCAGTCCAAGACCCCGCTCTTTGGCGCGGAGAGGCTGAACCGTAGCCTGCTGCTCGACGCCAAAGGCGAGGAGCGAACAGACCGGTTCTACGAAGAGGCGCGCTTGCCTCGAGCGGAGCGGGCCGCGCTGGAGGACTACAAGGCAGGGTTACTCGTCCAGGACCCGGACGACTCGACCAAGCAGGTCCGAGTTAAGGTCGACCGCGGGCACGTGATTGCGGCAGGGGACATGCCCAACGCCCGAGCGATGGCTCAAAGTTTCAGCTTAGCGAACATGATGCCGCAGGCGCCGCAGAACAATCGCAGGACTTGGAAGGACATCGAATCCGCGACGCGGAAGTACGCCATGCGCGCGACCGGTGATGTATTCGTCTTCACCGGGCCCGTCTTCGCCGGCCCTGTTCGGACGTTAGCGACGGGGCAGGTTTGGGTTCCGAGCCACCTATACAAGCTAGTTTATGACCAGACGTCTAACCGGGCATGGGCACATTGGCTGGAGAACACCGACACCGCGCGTGCCGGCCGGCCAATCTCCTACGAGGAGCTTGTCAGGCGCACCGGCATCGACTTCCTGCCAGGCGTTCGACCTTCCAGCTAAGAACGTGCTTTTACAAGCCCCGGGGATTTACCCGGGGCTTTTTCTTGACTGGCGAATCCCGCGCGGCCGCTGTTTAAACGCCCGTGCCTGTACGAGGCACACGCTCCCGCAACTCTTCTGTGTCTCAAATGAACCTCTTCAACGGACGTCTCGCCCGTCAGCCTGTCAACCGCACCCTGGACGCCTACGCCGCTACTGCCGGTGTTTATGCACAGCGCACTGCCGGGGTCGACATGTCCCGCGAACGGGGGTTCTTCGTGCAAAGACTTCCCAACGGCATCGCAGGCAGCACTGTGCTCGACGCAGGGTGCGGTAGCGCGCGGGACGCATTGGAGTTCCGCCGGCTTGGCCTGGAGGTCGTGGCATTCGACGGTTGCAAGGAGATGGCGGAGCTCGCCAGCGCGACTTGTGGCCAGGAGGTCCTGCACCTGCGCTTCGACGAGGTCGTCTGGCAGGGCGCATTTGACGGTGTCTGGGCATCCGGCAGCCTGCTCCACCTCGATGACTCGGCCCAGGTGGATGCGCTGCAGCGCCTCGCGCGCAGCTTGAGGCCTGGCGGTGTGCTCTGCGCGGTGATGGAGCGGGGAGAGGGCACGTCCGTCGCCAGTGACGGCAGATTCTTCAACTACACGACGACTGAAAAGTTCGCTCGCGTGGTCGCCCGGGCGGGTCTCGGCCAGTTCGAGAGCTTCGCTGCGGACAGCTATCTGGCGGCAGACGGTACGGTGTGGCTCACGATGTGTGCACGCAAGCCGTACTTATAATCGCGACGCTTTGTCGCGGCGACAATTAAACAATCGTAGCCGGATACAATTACTTTAGTTGCACTGCTGTCACCTATATTGCTACCATCAGCGGTTCGATAACCCTTCACGAACGAACCGATGAGCGCCGGAGATTCAAAGTCACCAGAACAGAAGCTTGCAACGTTTGGAGGTCGCTTGGACTTTGCGCTCGACGCGTTAGGCGTCCGCAATCGCGCGGCACTTGCGCGGCGTGCTGGTCTCCGGGAGGCCCAGAGCCTTTTAGCGGCGCTCCGTCGCGGCAGTGCGCACAGTGAGTACTTTGAGCCCGTTCTCTCACTCCTTCCAGACCACCTCGTAAGCCATAGCTGGGTGCGCTTGGGAGAGGGGCGAGGCTTCCCGCGACCCCAGAAACAAGCAACAGCGTTCGACTTCGACAGCGAAGCTTCGCCAACCACTACGGAGGCCCCAGCTGCTTCCAGCCAGAGCCCATCGCTCAGCATCCCTCCGATTGCACTCAAGACGACCTTCAGCGGCGGCACAAAGCTCGAGGTTTGTCCCGACCTGAGCGGCGAACGAAGGGAGTTTGGAGCGTTGCGTAGCCCGTCAACTGGCGGCAGCGCCGGCAGCCTTGTCTTCGCCGAGATGCCGGACGGGTCAATGTCTCCGTACCTGATGCCCGGGGAGGCCTTCGCCCTGAACTATCGAGATACGGCCCCGGAGGAGGGGAAGCTCTACTGCCTGTGGAGAGCTGGTCAGCTCACAGTGCGAAAAGCACAATGCAAAGGTGACTCCGTTGTGCTGTTGGTCTCGCCTATCGAAGCAAAGGATGTCATCGACCTGGCAGAGAGCGCGAACGTGCAGGTACTCGGGCGGGTGGTTGGGCGCGCCGGCGCTGAGCTCTAGCCGTAGCGTCGAGCGATGAGCCCCCGACGTAGCCGGCCGGGGTCGTGCCACCGGCCCTGGTCACGGCTTCAGCAGCATCACTGCCAGTGCGCCAACCGAGGCGCCAATGGCGGTGACGGCCCAGGGGAACCACCAGCGCGCGTCGATGGGCGGATTCTTGACGAGCTGCGCCTGCTTTTGCATTTGCAGGTAGCTGACCTCCCTAGCCAGCGCCTGGAACTCTTCGTCGTTGGTCGGCAGTGGAACGGCGGCTTTGTTAATGCTGTCATCGTAGCGGATGTGGGTGGATTCGTCCTGCCACCCCGCCGCCTTCCTCAGCCGCTGCGTTCTGACGCCAGAGCAGTAAGGCAGTATCCTTTAGCCATGAAGGCGGAACCGCCGAGAGAGCTCGCCCAGGTGAACTGCGTAACCTGTCTTGATAGCGGATGGGTCTGCGAAGACCACCCTGACCGGCCATCAGCGCTCGTAAGCGACAGCGGCTGCGAGTGCGGAGGCGCCGCCGTGCCCTGCGCATGCAACCGTGATGCGGTCTACGTGTTCGCGGAGGTGTATGCAGCTGTCGACCCGAGGTTGGGTAGCCGCTGGGTAGCCGTCCGGTCACAAACGCGGAAGCCAGGAAAGGTGCCAAGCCGGCGCTCCTGAGCGTCGCCTTGGCCGCCCCGACCCTCCGATTACCCGCGGGCTGGTCCTCTTCCCCCGCCAAATGAGAAAAAGGAGCTCCAGCACAGTTGGAGCTCCTTTGAATTAGATGTTCTGACGCAGCTGTACAGGAACAACCCAGCGACGCTGCTTAACCCGGACGGGTGTGCCCGGGTAGCTCGACGTGTGCCCACAGCAGTCGTGCTCGCAGCGGCAGCCAGTAGCGAAGTTGTCGCGCAGAACCTGCGCAACGATGTCCGCGGAGACGGCACGAGGGGCACGTACGGTGATGAAGCTTTGGCCGCCGGACCCGTACTCGGCCTCATGGTCCGATGGCGCCTGGTGGCGCACATTCAGGACGCGAAACCGACCCACGTGCTCATGTTCGTCCTCGGAGGCCCAGCCTTGGCGGAACCGATGGGTGAGGCGCTTGTATCCTTCGAAGTCGTAGCCCATTGAGATGTCCTTTGTGGTGAAAACTGCCACGTATAGGAAGTCTCGCGGGCGAAGCGTTCATACTTAAAACCACGCAA
This sequence comes from Variovorax sp. PBL-E5, assembly GCF_901827185.1. Classification (NCBI taxonomy): domain Bacteria; kingdom Pseudomonadati; phylum Pseudomonadota; class Betaproteobacteria; order Burkholderiales; family Comamonadaceae; genus Variovorax; species Variovorax sp. PBL-E5. The sequence goes on from NZ_LR594672.1 coordinate 742,496, forward strand.
CCTACCCAGCTGACCTGCGCGATTGTCACCAACCGCGATGCCATCAAGGCCCGGAGCCTGCGCAAGTTCGGAAGCCCTGCAATCCAGATGTTCCATGACTCGGCGGACGTGCGGGAAGTGCAGGAGCTGCGGCTGTTCCCGAGCGGAACCGCATGTCTCGAAACCCGCCGCCTGGGGGACTTCGACGCCAAGCGCAACGCGTGGACGACCGAGCTGGGCGTGCGGATGGACGACATCGACGACGCGCGTGCCGCCAACCGGGCTGCGGCCGCCATGCTCGCCGAGATTGCCGGCAGTCTGCATCCCTCACGTCACAACACTTCGAAAACCGAGTTCTTCTATCCGACGCCTGACCTTTAGCGCGTCGCGCGGCCGGCCCGTGCTGGATGCGGCACGCCGCCGTCTCAGGCCGCCTAGAATCCGGCTCACCAGGAGGCGCCCAGGATGTTGGTTGCAACGGTGCAGGGGTCCCGACTACAAGCCGCCAAGGCCTCGAAGAGCCAGGCGCCGTTCCTGTGCCCAAATTGCCAGGAAACGGTGATTCTTCGCCAGGGCACGGTCCGCGTCGCTCATTTCGCACACCGCTCGACCATTGCGTGCGCCTGGACGGTCGGAGAGTCGCAAGCTCATCTGCAAGCCAAGCAGGCGATGGCGGACGCCCTGAGAAACTCGGGCTATGACGCGGAGCCAGAGGTCCCACTGGGCGCGCAGCGCGCCGATGTGTACGCGGAACGGGATGGAGAGCGCTTCGTCGTAGAACTCCAGCACACGCCCATCGACCCGAGGGAAATTGAGCGGCGCACGCGCGGGTACGTCGACATGGGTCTGCACGTGGCTTGGGTCAGCCTGGTGGACATCGACTACCGTTGCTTTCTGCGGCCGAGCGATATTCCGATACCGATGCGGTATTCGCCGCGGCCTTTCGAGCGGTGGATTGAGGTTTTCAGCTTCGGGCAGGTGCCCATGTTCAACCCCCTGCTCGGGGGAGTGCTCTGCGGAAAGCTACGTGCTTATAGGACGTCTGTGCCCGTGAGCGAGTGGACGGAGCGCGGAGGCGCCCAACGGTCCGCTGGCGGCTATGAAAAATCCTCACGGAGGTATGCAGACCTGTTTTGCGAAGCCTATTTACCTTTGGAGTGCCTGCAGCTGGAGCGCAGCTGGCGCTCCGTTGAACTGCGTGTAGGTGGGATGTCGTTTCCTCGGGGAGGACTGGCTAAGCTTACGGTTCGCCGCTAGGCGCGCCGCGCCTTCCGCGGACAGGTGCCACCCATCGTGGTCTTGGAGCTCGGCAAAGGAATAGCGCCTGCCTTAAGCAGGGCATCCACCTTCTTCTGGAAAGCGGCCCTGTGCTCGTCGCTTCCGGCGTCGACAGCATACGAGAGCTCGACCATTCGGCTCTTTGTAGGGAGAGTCCACTCTTCGACCTTCCAAGCAACTTTCTTTGACACGTCCTCCTTGAGCCGGCTCACGAGGTTGGAGCACGGCTTCGGCACCATGTTGAAGGACCTTGGATAGGCTGCGCTTGCGGGCGCCGCGACCGAGCAGCTGTAAGAAATCGCTTCGCGGATGACGGGCGGAAGATGGGGCTTCGTTTCGTCCTCCAGGACCCATGCGACGTCGACTTCCACCTTCGCATCCTGCGTACCTTGCAGGGGGCATTGCCAGTTCGGTAGCGTCTGCCTCGCCGTGGGGGTGTTAGGTCCGCGCAGCTTGTACATGGCCTCTGGTCCCTTCTTGTCGGTGCGCTCTCGAGCAATGACCTCGAAGCCCGGGCCCGGCAGCCCGGGCGGCTGCTTGACGGTCAGGTAGCGCACCTCGAACTTCTTCGGTTTGTCATCATCGATTTCCAGCTTGGTCGCCGCATCTGCAGCCGACTGGGGCCCCCCTTTGTCCGGGTCCCAGCGCACCGCGTATTCGGTCGCCTCGGCGAATACGGAAGCACTTGCCCCAAGCGCGCAGAGGGGCAAGAGGAGGGTGGCTGTTCTCATGGGGTTCTCCTTGTCACGCAGGACTCGAAGGCAGGGCAGACGTCGCAAAGTGTCGAGCGCAAGCTAGGTCCCCGTCAATGCTTGCTGACGTGATTTGTGGCGCGCATTCCAGGGCTGGGGAGGAGGGTGCCACCGAGGCGCCGTACCGCGGAGCGGCACATCGGCGGGCACAGGGCGGCAACAGCTGTCGCCAGAAAGGCGACAGATGGCGTTCTGGACCTCCTCGCGGAACCTGGACTCCCTGCCACGTGCAAGCCCTCGGAACTCTGCCCTAGCGCTTCTTGACAGGGGTGTCGTCTGCCCGCGTCTCCACCCATCGCTTGAAAAGGTGGTCGTCAAACTCGTAGGGTCCGCGTGGCGATTTTGAGAGCAGGTTGCTGTCATCCAAGGCGCGCATGACTGACTGCAAAGTCGATAGCGGCAGCTGCTTGAGCCCCAGCTTCGCCGCGATTGCGTGTGCGGTGGCACGCGCGAATGGCTTGAAATCGGGGGCCAGGCTCAGCTTGAGCACTTCGCGCTGAAGCTCGGTGAGGCTGCGCCAGGTGCCCTCGTAGTCATCCTGCCCGGCAGCCGCTTTGACAACATTTTCTGCAGCTTGCTCGAGCGTCAGCTCCGGCGTGGCCAGCAGGTGCATCACCGCGGTCAAGAAGGGCTCGGGACGGTGCTGCATCCTGTCGAGCACTGCGACGCCCGCTTCGATGTCCAACACCCGCGTGCCACCTGTCGCCGCGATGAATTTGGCAGCGGCAAACTCCACTAGGTCCCGGCCCAGTAGGGGGAAGTCGATGATGCCGAGTCCCGGGGCGTACAGCGGCGCTTGGGGGTCGGAGAACATGTGCGACAGGCGTGACCGGGAGGAGCCCGTGTAAACAACTCGCACGCAGTCTCGGTGCTTCGTCAGTGCGGTACGCAAGCTCTTGGCCACGTCTTCATTCGCCTCGGTGCGGGCGAGTTCTTGTGCTTCGTCCACCAAGAGCAGCAGCGGGTGCTTCGACGACAGCTTCCCCACGAGCTCGTCAATGCGCAGCCCTAATTCGGCCGTGGCCGTCTTCGCATCGGCGAACTCGAGCTCCGCCTCGCCCTTGAGCTCTCCAACGCTGCCCTTCATCTTCAACTTCTTGATAGGCTCGCGCAGCTTCGCAGCGGCGCGCTCGCGCAGGCTCTTGGGCTCGTGGGCCTCCTCCAGACCCCTCACGATGGCGAGCGCCGGCGAGACCGTGGTTTGCCAGAGGTCGACGTAGGCGACGCGGTATCCCGCCGCCTGAGCGGCCGGCGTCAAGTCCTTACGCAAGAAGACGGTCTTTCCCGTACGACGGGGCGCAAAGATGGATGTGCTCGTGACGACGCCAGCCCCCAATTGGGCCAGGTAGGCTTTAGCGAGGTCTGGGCGCGGGCAGTGCCAAAGGGGTTGAAGTGGTGACATTATGGTCAATTATGTCGTGCTTGCGTAATTGTACTTCTTCTACGTAATCGGACGTAGTCTTGCGGCGGGCGGAGGGGTGGAGAGGCTACCGACCAGAACATGCCGCGCTGAGTCCATGTCGCGAGCGAGCCCAGCCAAAAGATTGGCCCAGGGCGAACCTCCGGGTGAGCGCTTGCAGGCAGATTGTCACGGTCGCGATGTGCCACTAGGCGGCATGCACGGGCACAGGGCCTCCGACTTGCCGGCGGAACCGGCTCCGAATCACGACGCGGCGCTCGCGATGTGACGGCTGAACTGTCATATCGCGAGAGCGCACGTCATGGGCCGGCGGCTGCATGCGCCGTTTCTGGGAATTCCTCTTCCCAGAAATAGGGCGGATGGATACAGTCGAGGCTATGGCACTTCCACTACCCCTTCGCCCTCTCGACCAGCTCAAGCCGCCGGCGCATCTGCTTGGAGCTTCCGGGCCCAACCGTGCACCACCAGAGCGGCTTCTCATCCGAGCTGACAACGACCTCGAAGCGTTGAAGTCGTTCTTAGCGCAGTTCGATTCGTCTCCGGAGACGCATCGCAAGTACGGCCGGGAGGCGGAGAGGCTGTTCCTCTGGTCCTGGCACGAGCGAGACAAGCCTGTATCCGCGCTAATGACCGACGACTACGAGGCCTACCTGCGGTTCATGGCAGACCCGCAGCCCGCCGAGACATGGTGCGGGGTCAAGGCTCCCCGAGAAACCGACCGGTGGCGCCCGTTTGTGGGACCAGTCGGTGAAAGCGCGCTGATGACTGCGTTCGCAGGCCTAGACTCATTTTTAGGCTATCTGGCCAACAGTGGCTACCTCTACGGCAACCCCTTGGGTCTGATTAAGCAGAAGCGCAAGCAGGTCCGTAAGCAGGTCTCGAAGACTGCTGCCAAGCGCGGCGAGCGGCAGCTCGACGAAGACGCCAAGATTGAGCGATTTCTCGACCCAGAGATGTGGATGGCCGTGTCCCAGGCAGTAGAAAGTCTGCCGGAAGACTCCGAGCGGCAGCTCGACGAAAAGGAGCGCGCACGATTCATCTGCGCCATCCTGTACCTTCTGGGCCCCCGGGCGGGAGAGCTTGAGAGTATGCGGATGAGCTCATTCCGGGAGGTCCGCGGCCATTGGTGGTGGCACGTGCTCGGCAAGGGAGACAAGTTCGTGAAGGTCGCCGTGCCCGACGACATGCTTCAGGCCCTAGTGAGATACCGCAAGCACCGCAAGCTCTCCGCGGTGCCAACCAAGAAAGACGACTCCCCTCTTTTGGTGTCGTTGAAGGACGGCAGCTCTATCACCGCGCGCCGGCTGAACCAGATACTGAAAAAGCTTTTTTCCGCAGCCGCGGACCTTCTGCCATCCGAGTCTGCGCACAAGAAGGAGAAGCTTCTGGCGGCCTCAGCTCACTGGGTGCGGCACACGGCAGTTACCGCTCGCGTTGATGCCAAGATGGACCTGCGAATCGTGCAAAAGGACGCGCGTCACGCGGACGCGCGTACCACCGAGCGATATACCCACTCACAGGATGAGGCGTGGCACGAAGAGAGCCAAAAAGTCACCCTCCCCTGGATTGCCTCGAAAGCCTGAATGGATGAACACCTGCCGCGGCGCGAAGCAGGTGTTCGGTAGGCGTTGACGAACCGATGTCCTACACCCCGCCTTTCCTTCGGTTGCAGGACTTGCAGAGCATCTTGCAGTTGGCCAGGATGGACTTGCCGCCGGCGTGCCAAGGGTCGACGTGGTCCCCCTCCATCTCGTCAAGCTTGAAGATTCGGCCCTTGTCTGGGCACGTCACGTCGGCGCACGCCCCGGCCTGCCGAGCGTAAGCCTCTGCCTTAACCTTGTCAGTGAAGGCCCGCAAGTTGAGGTGACGCTCTTGTTTTGTGATGAGGTACGAGTAGATGCCAGACTTCCTCGAGACGTCCTCATCCTTCATTAGTGCCACGACGCGCGTTTCTAACTCGGCCGGGTCCAAGTCGTCGTCTTTGTGCTTGTTATAGAGCTCTCCCCAAGGGACGGACTTCATTTCCCTGCGGACCACGGGGAATGTAGCCTTTACCCAATTTATGACGCTGCTAAAGTAATTCCAGAGTTCAAAGGCAGTCTTGTCGTGTTGGTGGCCAGACATGTAACGGCGCGGGTTACCCCCCTCAATCCAGTTGAGGGCTGTCTCCAGGTATTCCTGCCGGATAGGCGAGCCCGTCATGTAGTCGGAACCGATTTGGTAGGCCGGGCAGTTCGGTTTGCTGAAATAGGCCTTGGCCGATAGCAGCCACGGGCCAACAAATATTGAGTTCAGGAGTTCTTGGTCGGTAAGCTTTTCACCGGCAATGTTGATAGTTTGAAACCAATCCAGCTTCTCACTCTCAGGGCCTTCGCACACGTACACTGTCAGCGGGTATTCAAGAATCTTGTCCATTTGGTCTTGGGGCAAGTTATGAAAATACACCTCGTCAATTGAAAAGTCACCCTTCACGTACTTGCAAATACTCAGCGTGCGCTGCTGGCCGTCCAGCACTTCGAAACTGGCAAGCTTTTCATCGTCAGGAGCATCTGGGTCTGGGTTTCGAACCCAGTACATTACATTGAGTGGGTATCCTTTGCGAACAGTATCGAGAACCTTGTTGCGTTGCACGTCCTTGTAGACGAACTCACGCTGGTACGGCGGACGGATGTTTAGTCTCCCCCCGAAGCCAACTACGCCGGCGTCGCCGCTGTCTGCGTATCCACTTACCAGCTCCCCGATGGATATCTGTCTTGGTTCAATTTTCATTTTGCTTCTTCAATTTTACGATTATGCGTTTGTAGAGGGGGGCCTTGTTCACTACCGGGCCGTTCCACAACATGGACTTGCCCTTCGTGACAATTGCGGTTTTAGTGGCGCCTAGTTCCTCGCCGTGAGCGCCAGCATTAAAACTCCCCACGATTTCGAATTGGGACGGGTTGTATTTGTCTAGGAACGTGATGGGGACACCCATGCACCCGGCATAGTCACATGGAATATCGCTGACTTTGGACACTTCAATGGCATCAAAGTTGTCGTATCGCGGGTAGGAACTTTCGCTCCCCGCGTAAACTTTGAAAAGGACCAGCTCCGCCTTCCGTTTGCTATGGAAAAGGTTGGTGAACCAATATACGCTGCCCATGCTGAAGTACTTCACTCCATCAATAATTTGAACTCTTGATTGCGTCTGTATCTCATAATGCGTGGGCACCTCAAACCATTTCGTTCCTCCGTTGTCGGTCCCCGCCCAGACGACGTTTTCCTTGATAAGCGTGAAGATTTCCTTGTACGTAAGCGCGTTTTGATTTCCGATTATCAAGAACTGCTTCTTGTGCTCGATGAGCTGAGCCACGTATTCTCTGAAGAGGGAAAACGGCGGATTCGTGACAACGATATCCGCTTCTTGCAGGATTTCTACGCACTCTGCGCTACGGAAGTCACCGTCGCCTGTAAGGTCCGTCTTGACCAGAGACTTATCGGCGCCAGTGAACTCCAGTTTGTAGGATGGCCCCCCGCTTGCGTAATGCGTGGCAACTAACTTAGCCAAACCAAGGTGCTCAAAGTTCAGGGTGAAGTACTTCCAGAAGTTGGACCACTCGGGGTCATCGCAGTTGCAAAAGACAGTTTTCCCTGCAAAGTGGCCCTTGTAGTGCCGCAGCTCCTTTTCAATGTCAGTAAGCTGGGTATAAAACTCGTCGTTTTTGCCACGCTTGGCGGCATGCAGTGAAGTGTTGCTAGTGCTTGAATTGGTTGGTGAGGTGGCGGCACGTGTCAAAGTCTGCTCCAAGAGAGAGCAGCACCCGTAGCAAGCGCGAGTCAACTTTTCCGCCTGCTATCGCAGTGAGGCGGTGCTACGAGTGAATATCCTTGTGGGTGCTGGCGATGGGTTAAGCGCCGCACTTTCGGCGGCTATAACGCGTATAAAGGCCGCGTTTTAAATCCGCGATGAGTCTGCGCCTCGGGCGCGACCACCAGATGGAGCGAGCATGGCTGCAGCCGGCCAGCGCGGCCGTGCTAGGCCCCCAAAGATTTGAGGAGGTGGCGCGGACGCTCATTGAGACCCTCGCGGTTGTCGGAGGGTGGGATACCGTAAGGCCGCCGACCCCGAAGCGATAGCTCCGCGGCCAGCCCCTGACCAGTGCAACGTATCGAAGTGGGCGGCTCGATACCTGACATGGAGACAACTCTCACTAGCTGGGGCGCTCCAGGGCGTCGTTATCAGAGGCATCCCTCCCCCAAGTGTCAGCTACCCTCGAAGCAGCCGGCCCGTCCAACGGGTGCTTTGCCCTCCGGAGGGCCGTCACGTTCGGTGCTAATCCTTGTAAGCGAACTCACGCAGGTAAGCCGGCCTTGCGTTCCGGACGCCCTCGAACAGACGGCCGGGCTTAAACCACTCTGCTTAAAGGTCGCCGATAAGCATTTTGTTGCGGGCAAATGTTTAAAGGCGAGCCTCTTATAAAGTCTTGGACCTGATGATGATTCGCGCATACGGCACGACAACCTCGCTCTCCCGCAACATGTAGAGGTCGCCGTCGACCGCTCCTCTCTGTTGTACGGTTTTCCTATAAGCCTTGTGCTCAGCTAGATAGGGTTTGACGCCAATTTCAAGCCCAGAGCTGGCAATCCCTAGTCCTATTATTTCGAACTGATGAGGGCTATGTTTATCCAGGAACGTAATAGGTACGCCCATGTCTCCAGAATAGTCTTTTGGCAGGTCCTTTACCTGCGACACCTCGATGGCGTCGTAATTGGCATAACTGGGGTACGCATATTCGTGGCCACGGTACTCCTTAACAAGAATGATTTCTTCGTTGCGCTTCTCGTGCGGAAGATTCGTGAACCAAGAAATGGCAGGAACCTTGCCGAACTTGTTGCCAGCTTCGTCCAGCCTATCCCACTTTTCATAGTCGGCCGACAACTTAAACTCCATCGTCTTGTTCGCAGAATGACCAAGCCATAGTTGGCCATCCCTGAGCAGCCTGAAGATGTCTTTGTAGGTAATGGCGTTATTGTTGCCAATAATCACAAATTTCTTCTGATGCTCTATCAATTGGGCGACGTATTCCCTGAAAAGGGAGAAGGGGGGATTAGTCACCACGATGTCGGCTTCGCAGAGCAACTCGATGCACTCAGCACTCCGAAAATCTCCGTCCCCCTCGAGGGAAGTCCTGACACCCGCCATGTCGCTGCCACCGGTGTATTCACGCTTGTAGGAGACTTCGCCTCGAGCGTAATGAGTCGCGACAACTTTGGCCAACCGAAGATGCGTGAAATTTAGCGTGAAGTACTTCCAGAAACTCGACCACTCAGGGTCGTCGCAGTTGCAGAAGACGACCTTGTCCTTAAAGTGGTCCTTGTACTGCCGTAGCTCTTTCTCGATGTCGGAAAGCTGGGTGTAGAACTCGTCGTTTTTTGCGCGTTTCGCCGCGGCGAGTGAGTTATTGTTTGCGCTGGTAGCGCGGATTGCACTGGCACTGGCCAAGGTCTGCTCCAAGAAAGAGCAGCACCCGTAGCAAGCGTGAGTCGACCTTTCCGCCTGCTTGTGCAGAAGGCGGTGCTACGAGTGAATATCCTTGTGGGTGCTGGTGTTGTTGAGGGCCGCGCTTGCGGCGGCTATAGCGCGTCTAGGGGTCGCGATTTATACGCAGGCGAAACGCCCGTTTGGGTCCTACCTACGGCCGTTGTGACCCTTCGGCTGCGCCTTTCACCCGGCGTGCTCCGCCTCGGCGCCATTGGTCGAGCCCGAGTCTGGCTTACCCCGGAATCGGCACCATGGCCCCTTTATTGCGAGACGTTCGCCGCAGAGCTCGCGACTAAGGGCTGAGCTCCTGCTGAGCTCCGGGGCGCCAGTTCTGCTAATACCGGTTATCAGAAGCAGGAGGTTGGACTTCGAGTGGTTTCGTCGGCTACTATTTTGGGCCCGCCTACCCCGCCTACCCCGCCTGTCCGAACCCCGAGATTCCTCCAGCATGCAACGAGCTAGCAAGCAATCCCTCGACCACTACGACGAGCGCCGTCGGTGTAGCCAGGCGCTGGAACCCGCCGCTCGGAAGCTCATGCAGCAGATGCAGGACCGTGAAGTGTTGTGCATCGTTAAAGACAAGCCTTGGGCCTCGTACCGGGTAATTTCGGCGACTAGGGACGAAGTGGTTCAGCTAGCGGAGATGCAGCTCGCAACTGCATGTGGCGGGTCGCTGGGGGACGTGCTCGACTGCCTCGACCCCCTTCCGGCTCCAGATTCGCTACGGGAAGACGATGTCTGGAAGGCGGCCCTGAGGTCTTTGGAAGGACCCGACCACTCCCCGCCAGCGTTTCGCTGGTGGCCGAACACGACCGCGGGCCAAAGGGAATTTGCAGCAGCTGCCGCATCCTGTGGGTTGGCTGAGGAAGCTGCCATGCTCGTAGCCCGAGGCCATAGCCGATAAGCGGGGGGCCTGGTCCCTGGCCCTTTCGCGCAGGGTCAATCCTCGCGAGCCTGAAGTGACGCAAGTGCCTGAAGTGCCTTACGGAACTCCTCTTGGCCATCGAAATACCGGTTATCCGAAGTCTCCGGCGGCTGATTCGACGCCGACCTTCCCTGTTCCGCGCGCTAGCGCGCGGACCCCTATTCCTCGAGGTACTCAGGGATTCGCACCAGGAGCTCCCGGACGACAGAGGCAATGGTTAGCCGTACCGACCCCGGACCCTTCTGGTCGCAGGCAGTGAGCAGGCGCCGCATCTCGTAAGAGCCGGGTCGGCTTCCCGGGAACTTCACGGTTGCGTCAAACAGCCCATCAGCCGCAGTTCTCAGGTCCGCGGCGGCGGGGCCTTGGCTGAGCCCGAACCTTGCACCGTACTCCGATGGCGTGATACGCCGCCCAGGGGCCCCTTCGAGGGCAAGCCTTAGGAGCCTCTTCTCCGGAACAGAAAGCGAGTGCACCGCGCGAGCTACTGCGGCCAGTGCTAGGTTCTCATCGTCCATATCTTTGGTCCAGTTCGGCTCGGCCCTCTAAGGGCGAGCCCTTGACGCGTCGCTCAGTTGGTCCGCCATCATTGCGATGCTCGCGACAACACGCGCGGCTTGTTTGAGCTCCACGCGGTCGGAGTGCATTCGCAAGTTGTCGTCCACGACTGAGAACATCCTGTCGCCGTCGTGGGAGCCACGAAGCTTCTGCCATGCGACGACCCCCGACTCCTCGAGTTGCTCCCGCGTGAACACCACGCCTTCAATGTCGTCGTAACCCCGGTCGCAAAGGTGGAACAGGTCGTCCTCGAATCGCCCAGGGTCACGGACGAACACGTACGGGATGTCACCTCCGATGTGGGCCATCAGGTCGCCCACGCCTGGGTCGTCCGATACGTGGTCGCCGATGTAATCCAATTGCTTGGCCCAACGCATGAGCTCAACCACCGCTGCATGGCTCTGGTCCCCTGGTCGTTGCACGCGCAACCGAAGCTGGGGCAACGGTGCGTCGATGGTTGTCCAGGGCGCGGCATCCGAGCCTGCGACGAGCCTTCCGGCCTTGCCGGCCGCCGCGGCCGCATTCCAGTCCCTGAAGCCGTTCTGCTTTGCGACGGCCTCCAATGCGTCGGCTCGCTTGAGCGGGTGCCCTGAGGCGTTGGCTTGCACCTGCAATGCCTCCGCCTGAGCCTTGAGGCTGTAAAGCGAGTCATGCGTATGCGTCGATTTGAATTCCATGGTTTCTCCATATCCAGGCACATCAACAGGCGTTGTTCGCATTACGCCGGCCTGGGAAAACCAAGGTGGCGACAAGAGTTCGAAGAGCAGATTCACCAAGCCTGGAGGAGGCGCGAACGGCGGGGCTGCTACCCACTATTCCGGAGTGTATCGCGAGGTGCGGCTTTCAGGGGCTCCTTGCTAGACGGTGCATGCCCCAACTATCTGCTTTGCGTCAAGCCGCTCCCGCCAGGAGTGACCTCCCCGTCTTACCCGCCCTCCCCGGCGTAGGTATCCTTTGGGACGTCGACGGCGTCCTTGTGCGCAGCGAGCCACTTCACATGGAGAAGTTGGTCGCGGTGGCGCGCCGCTGCGGCGTCGAGATTCCCGCAGCTGCTTTCTCGACGGTACAGCGCTTCACCGTGCCTGGAGCGGAAGGCGCGCCTGTGGAGGCCCAAATGCCGCTATACGGCGCTGGCGACAAGAACGTCTACCACTGGCTGGTGAGCATTCGCCCTGAAATCAAGCAGGTACTCTCGCTGGACCAGTGGCTCGCTCTGCTCCTCGACCACTACCTGGCGCAAGCACACCGCATCGAAGCCCGAGGCTCGATACCAGAGGTGGTCAGACAGCTCGAATCCGCCAAAGCTCTCCAGGGCGTGGTTACGAGCGGCATCCCTGCCCAGGTGACTGCCAACCTCAAAGCCGTGGGCCCGGCCAGCGAGCACTTCGCCTTCGTGCTGACGGCAGACGATGTGACGCAGTCAAAGCCGCACCCTGAGGGGTATTTGCGAGGGGCCGCGCTGTTGGCCGATAAGTTTTTGTCGACAAAATCCGGCCCGCTCGTCATCGTTGCGGTGGAAGACAGCCCTCCCGGTGTCCGGGCAGCCTTGGACGCGGGGCTGCTGTGCATCCAATTCCTGTTGCCAGGCCAGGCGCCTGAAGTCTTGACGCCGCACGAAGCGGGCCGTTTTCGGGCCGCGACGAGCGCCGAGGAGGTGCTGGCTGCCATTCACGCGTTTGCCGAGCAGCAGCGCGGGCGGTAGCCCGCCCTGGGGGCAAGCTTCAAGACGCGAGAGCCTTTTCGAACTCGGCGACAGCTTCCTTGCTCAGCCATTGGTGGATGTGCTTGTCTCGGATGGGGCCGTGGTGCTCCAGGGTGAACCGCAGGAGCCGGGCACAGTACTCGATGGCGAACGCATGGTTGGCCTTGGTGACTGCCTGGAACGCCTCGCAATCGAGAGTGCCGGCGGCGGCTCGCACCAGGTCCTTGAGGGACTGGTCGAAATTCATGGAGTTACCCGAGACCTGGAAGATTCCAGCCTCGATGGTGCACGGCGTGTTCGAGTCCGGGTTCGTCGTATCGACGCCTGCGGTCCACTTCCAGGAACTCTCGTAGCCGGCGAGCACCCGTAACACCTCAAGCATGACCGCCCTCCTCTGGCGCATATCGCCAGGCGTGAAGGGGCCGAGCACCGGGGCAACGTCGGAATAGATTTCGTGCTGCGGTCGAGGTGCGAAGATGTCGTCGGGAGCGGTTTTGGCCCATGCGACGATTTCGTCCAGGAAGGCATCTGGTGCGACCCCTCGGTTGTGGACCTTCTTTTTCGCGGCAACGAATGGCGTCGGGTTTGGCATCAGGGGTACCTCCTGGGACGCGGATGGTCCCACCGTTCTGCCGGCGCGGCAAGCCCGCGGCCGCCACCGTTCGTGCGGGCCAGCGTGGAAAAAGCCCTGTGAACAGGTCACAGGGCTTTGGAATGAGCGAAACGAATCTAGACAGCGGTCCGGAGCGCGTCGAGCTCGTCGAGCTTGTCAGCAAAAGCCAGGACGCCGGCGCCGAGAGCGCGCAAATCGCTGGGTGTGAGACGCGACGGCAGCTTGATGCTGATGTCAGGCGTCTTGTCCGTCAGCAACGTAGCCTTGATGACCGTCTCGGTCTTGCCCTTGAGCCCGACCTCGAGCTGGGCCATCCCGCGGACGGTTCCGCTGGGCGTCTTGAATATCTGCTTGTTGATTTGGTGCATCGTTTGGTGAACGTGAGGTCTTCCCTGTAGCAATGTCCGCTGGGTCTTGGGAGGGGACGCCGCCCCTCAGCCCTCTTCGACGGCCTGAGCCTGGCGCGTGTCGACGACCACACCGGCCTTGGCGAACTCGGCCATGGTGTAGCCCTTCTTCAGGGCGTTCGACCAAATGAGGGCGTGCTCGCGAACGAAGGCCGCGCGGGCGCCGTAGGCCGTGTCGCTGAAGGTGTCGTAGAGGACGGCATTGTGGGGCCGCGGGGTCACGACGGCGAAATGCCCCTTGCGGTGCCAATCGGAGTGCTGACTTTCTTGGTTCGGCATGACTTGTCCTTTTGTCTGGTTGGCCTGAGAGGTATAGCGCCCTGCCCTCGCCCAGTGAACATTGGCGCCCGAAAGGGGCGCTCAGGACCGGTCTTAGGCCGCCGGCCTGCAGCCTGGCGGACCCGCCGGCGGGCTCTCCTAAACCCTTCCTCGGCTGCCCTGCCCCGCTAGCTATACGGCGCAGGACATAACCAAGGAAAACCATGCAATACAACAAGACGGCTCTCGAGCTCGACCTCTTCGTGAACAGCTCCACTCACGTGGACGGCACGGTGACCCAGCTCGAGAAGCTGTTTTACCCATTTGAAGACATAACCGACAAGTCCGTCTCGCTGGCTGCGGCCTACCGCGCGCGCGTGACGACCCCGACAGGCGACCACACGGTCTTCGTATCCTATCGGGAACTGGCCGGAGCGCCGACCTACAACCTGTGGTGTGGCGACAAGTTCTCCGAAGGCAAGGACCTCACCGACGCGCAAGCGAAGGAGCGCTGCAAAAAGGCGGCGGAAGGAACTTCCGACCCGAGGACGCTGATTGCCCAAATGATGTCCGAAGGCTTCGCGAAAATGCCGGAGTCGACGGGCTGCAACTTCTGGCGGCTGATGCGAAGCAACAAGATTTGCAAGCACGTCGAAACGTTCCTGTTTCACCTGAAGACGAACAACCCGGACTTCGCGACCGAGCTGGCAACGGACTACAAGGCCGTTGCGAGCGGCGTCCCGCCAACGGCCGCCGCGTCCTCGAAGCACTACACCCTTGCCGACCTGGCCTTCCGAGTGCCGGTGCTCTACGAGGGTGACCGCGGCGCAGGTAAGACCTTCGAAGCTCGCGCGTTCGCGCGCAGCCGAAAGCTGCCGTACGTGGAATGCCCGGGGCACGAAGGTATCGAGGCGCCCGACCTGCTCGGCTTTCTTGTGCCATACGGCCCTGGCCAGATGGTGTGGAAGGACGGACCGCTTTCCGAGGCGTTCCGCAAAGCTCAGAAGGGCAAGACGGTGCTGGTGCTGGACGAAATTCTGCGCATCCCCAATCGCGAGCTTTCCATCCTGCTGACGGCGTTCTCGCCGGACAACGGGGTGTACCGGCTGCGCACCGGTCGAATCGTATCTGTGGAAGACGGCATCGCGAGCGAAGAAACGCTCGAATGCCCGGTCGAAAACCTCTGTGTCGTGGCGACCACCAACGTGGGCTCCGAATATGCGGTGGATGACTGTGACCCGGCGTTGGCCGAGCGATTCATCGTGCTGCGCAAGGACACGAACGAGGCTGAACTGAAGCGCATCCTCACGGGGATTGCGGTCAAGAACGGGCTCTCCGCTACCGAGGTGACGAAGGCTCTCAAGTTCTTCAAGCACATGGGTGAGGCGATGAACAACGGGCTGGTGAAAAACATCCCGACGACCCGAACCATGGCTCGCGCGTTCGAGCTGGCGGTGGTCGATGAGGACGTCGTCAAGGGGCTGCGCTCGCAGATTCTTCTGTGGGTTGCGCGCACCAGCGAGGGCAAACCTGTCGCAGAGCAGGTGACGTTCGTGACGGCGACTTTGGACAAAGACTTCCCTTAACAAAAGGAGCTATCAATGCACGCGCTTTCCTTCGCAGGGCTCTCCCCGCGACCACGTGGCGCGCCGGTAGCGCCTTCGCCTCCGCCGCCACCCCCGCCACCTCGGCGGTACACGCTGTCCGACCAGTTCTTCAAAGGATGCATCGACCGCGCCATTCAGGCGGCAATCTTCGGCCCGATAACGCTGGGCGAGAAGCAGGTGGTGAAAATGAAGCCTGCGTTCGACACGGCATGCTGGGTGCATCTGCCGCCGCATCGAATCTACATCGGGGCGGACCTGTTCGAGAAGGACATGGTCAAGCTGAAGCTCTCGAGCGAGCTGCAAGAAAAGTACATCGCCAACCACTATCACCACGAGCGGGCACACGCCCTGTACACGATTCGAGACCTAACGGTCCCGAAGAAGGCTCTGGCGAAGATGAAGGCCCCGTTCTCGCTCTGGAATCTGTTCGAAGATGCGTATATCGAGGACCGGTATCGCCGTGAGGCAAGTTACCAGTTCGAATGGCGCCTCATGGAGGACGGCGACTTCAACAGCCGACCGGAAAGCGTCCTGTTCGCGTTGATACAGCGCGAAGGCGCACTGGACGACGTGACTGCTGACCTCGACGCCTGGACCTACAACGCAAAGAAGGCAGGACGGCCCGACGGACCCATTGCCATCGACGCAACGGGTCTGCGCCTGGAGCCCGACGTCAAGTCGGCGCTCAAGGTCTGGCTGCCGAAGGTTGCATTGTTCTATGCGCGAGCTGTCGCCGTAAGCGGCTCGATGGACCTTATGCCCATCATCAAGGCGTGGATTGCCGAGTTTGGCCTGCCGCCTGAGCGTCCGCCTGGCAGTGGCCAGTTTCCGGGAATTTCTTCGG
Organism: Variovorax sp. PBL-E5; assembly: GCF_901827185.1. NCBI lineage: Bacteria > Pseudomonadati > Pseudomonadota > Betaproteobacteria > Burkholderiales > Comamonadaceae > Variovorax > Variovorax sp. PBL-E5. The sequence goes on from NZ_LR594672.1 coordinate 758,357, forward strand.
ACCTCCAACTGGGTGAGGGGCTGCAAGCGAGCCCCGAAGCACTCGCGGAGTTCGACAAGGATGCCAAGCCCATGATGGGCGGCGAAACACCTCGAGGAAGCGGGGGGAAGGGCACCGAGGCAGAAGACGACGCGTCTAAGGACGTCCCGGTGTCGCAAAAAGGCACCGTTCTCGGTGACGCGGAGCACTACGTGGACCCGTCAAGGGTGGATGCGGTGTTCCAAAAGCTGAGGAAGTTCTTCGAATCGAAGAGCCGCCATATTTCGACCTTGACGCCACAGCGGCGGGTTTCGGCGAGGCACTTCGCGGTCGGCCGCGCGCCCTACCGAAAGGTGGAGTTGCAGGGCCGCGCCAAGAAGAAAATCGTGATTGTGGTGGATTGCTCCGGCTCTATGGGCATGAATGACGGCCTCCACATCAATGAGGCACGCATCCTGGTCGCCGCGCTCTCGGAGCTGGCACGCAAGGGGCTCCTTTCCGGACACGTCGTCCTCACGGGTGTCGAAAAAGGGCCAATCCACGAGACCTATGAGCTTCCGATGCAGGTCGAGACCACGTCCAGAATCGGTGCCGAGTTTGGGGCCGAGGGGCTGGAAGCGGCCATTCGCGCAAACATGAAGCTGTGCAAGGAGGCGGACTACGTGTTCGTCTACACGGACGGACACATCACGGACCACCGCATCAAGAAGTCGGAACTGCACGCGCAGGGTGTTTACACCTGGGGCCTCTATGCGGGTTTCGACCAGTCGCTCCTGGCGGGCCTCCTGGCGTACTTCGATAAGGCCGTGCTGCGCACCTGCGCAGAGGACTTGGTCGACGCCATGCTAGCGCAGACAAAGTAGCTAGCCTTTCTTCAAAGCCTTGTCGCTCCGCGGCAAGGCTTTTTTCTAGATTGCTGGCTGGCTTGGCGGCCGGTTTAGGGCGTGGGCCCGCGCCGGCGCAACTCCCTATACGCGGTCAAGGAAACCAAACCAGAAAGACCATGCGTCAAGACAAAGCCATCAAGTACTTGCGGCACGCCGCAAGCTTTGCCCGAGAGTTCTCCAAGGACCGTTCGACTAAGGTCGGCGCCCTGTTCCTGCACCCAACGGATTTCACCATCCTGACCGCCGGCTACAACGGCATGCCCCGTGGGGCTGACGACGATGCTCCCGAGCGCCACGAGCGGCCTCTGAAATACGAGTATTTCGAGCACGGCGAGCGAAACGGTGTCTTCAATGCCGTCCGCCCGCTCCTTCGAGGCTCGATTTGCCTGACAACCGAAGTGCCGGGGATGAGCACCGCGCGCGCCGTCATTGCGGTGGGCGCCAGCGAGCTCTGGTTCCCGTACACCCAACTGCCGACAGATGGGCTCAAGCGAGCCCTCGCCCTGTTCGCAGAAACGGGGGTCAAGGTGCAGTCGTACCGCGGAGGCGTCGTCGCCGGCGACCCAGAACGGCACACCCGCAAGCTGACCGCATACCTGGCGCATGCACGCTCCTTGGCAGCAAACCTGGCCAAGGACCCTCGCGCCGGCGCTACGCTCTTCCTCGAACCGGGCACCTACACCCAGCTCGCCGAAGGCTACAGTGGTATGCCACGCGGCTCCAATGATGGCGCGAGCCACCGCTACGACGGCGAGGAACGACAGTTCTGGGTCGAGGACTCGGTGCGCAATGCCATCTACAACAAGGCACGGCCCTTGCTGACCGGCAGCGTCGCTGTCGTCACTGAAATGCCCTGCTCGGAATGCTTGCGCGCCATCGCTGCAGTCGGCGCCTCGGAGGTCGTCACGACGCCTCCTTCGGCCGAGTTCCAGGCCCGTTGGGCCGAACAGCTCGAGCGTACGCGCGCAATGGCGGACGAGCTTGGCATCTCGCTGACTTTCGTACCCCGCGATGAGCTCGCCCCCGCAAAGCTGGAGTTCGCGCTGTAGGCCCGCGCTCCCGCTGATTTCAAAAGCTCCTGCCGGCATTTGCCTGCAGGAGCTTTTCTGTGGCTAAAGCGGGTGCGCTAAACGGCGCATGCGAATTCCCCCGCCCGACCTGCTCGCGCGGCTTGACCCGAGTGCATTCAACCTTGCGAATGCTCCGCATGCGAGCCTCGCCCACCCCGACCCCGACGAACTAGGCCTTGACCAAGGTCGTCGAAGTTTCCTGCGCGCGGCCGCCGGCGCGGCCGCTGCCGGCTTCCTCCCTCCGGCAAACAGCGCGATGGTGTTCAATACGGATGTGGGCTCGGAGCCCGCGAAAGAAGACGCCCCTGCCCCGCAGGCGGTCGAAGAGGGCAAGGCGGAGCTGGTGCTGCCTCAGGCTCCCCGGCAACAGGCGATGCGTCGCCTTGCGATTGGCGAAATCCCAGGAGACTTCTGGGAGCGCCCCCGCGAGCTGCACCTCCAACGTCAAGGCACGTCCGAGCGGATGCGAATCGTCTACTGGCGCGACGGGAAGCTGGTCCCTGAGGGCTACTGGGCCGCCTGCAACCTGCTACGGGACGTCAAAGCCAAGATGATGACCTACATGGACCCAGCGGTCCTGGACATTCTGCGCGGCATCCTTGGCTACTACGAGGCCTGGAACTGGAACTACCCCATCATCATCACCTCCGGCTACCGGACGGTTGGGACCAACAATGGCCTGAAGTCCGAAGGAGCAGCGAAGAACTCGATGCACCTTTACGGGCGCGCGGTCGACCTCTACATGCAACGCATCCCGGTCGCCCACCTCGGCCAACTTGGCATGCACTTCCAGCGCGGGGGTGTGGGCTTCTACCCGCAAAGAGGCTTCGTGCACCTCGATACAGGGCGCCTGCGCAGCTGGAAAGGCTAGGGGTACGGATGGCCGGGCCCAATAGGCCTACTTCGGCTGGACGGCCATGACAGTTTCTATGGGCAAGCGCCGTTTCATTTGAGACGCCCAGCGCCCCTTGCGGGGGCAATCGCTAGACGTGAACAGGACAACCAACCCCCCCTGTTCATGGAAATCTCATTCAACCACGTCATCAAGCTGGCAGCCCGCTTGGGGCGCAGCATCCACATCTTCGACCTGGAGTGCACCACCTTTCGCGGCATGGCGAACTTTGGCATCACCGAGGTTGCCGGCTTCCGGGTCTGGCCTGACAAGGACTCCGGCGCCATCTACAGCCACCTCATCAACCCCGAGCGAGAAATCTCGCGTGAAGCTCAAAAGCTGACCGGCATCACACAGAGCATGGTCGCCGACAAAGAGCTTTGGGGTGCGCGCTACGCCGCCGACTACCGTCGAATGGCCGGCGACACCTGGCTCACCGGGTACAACATCAAGACCTTCGACCTTCATGCCGTCAAAGACATGAACGAGCGGTACGGATTCCCCATCGACGAGTTCAAGTTCGTCTTCGACGTCCGGGACCTTCACCTGAACCTGTCGTGCGCTGAAAACAAAAAGGGAACGCTCGTCGAGGTGGCCGCGATGTACGGCGTGACCCCCAAAGGCGCAGCGCACAGGGCCAAGGCCGACGTTATCCTGACGGTGGAGACCCTGGACAAAATCATCGACCTCTACGGGATGCAGGCGGTCCTCGACCGAATTCTCCCGAAGGCCGATGGGGCCTACGACAAGCTGACAGCTCAAGCCATCGCGAAGTTCGTCAAGAACAAGACCCAGGTCTCGCTCCCGCAACTCGCCAAGGCCTTTGTCACGGACGAAAAAAAGGTGAGCTTCGAGCTCGCCGGGCCATCGACGAGCGCCTGGTCGACCCGACCATCTTCGCGGCCGCGGACACGCAGCATTGGCTTGCTGAAGCACTTGTTGAAGTCAACGGTGAGCTCGTCACTGGCGGCAAGCTGAAGCCTCTGTACGAGGCCTTGGCGTCCGGCAAGCCTGAAGGCGTGCTGCTGGACTACGTGCAGCTGCGCGTGGCCCTCAGTAGCATGGGCATGGACTGGAGCTCTCGAAAGCCCACCTGAAGCGACAATTCGAAACGCCGGCAATGCCGGCGTTTTTCTTTCACTAGGCGGCCAGAAGGGCCGGGCTGTCGTCCGTGTCGGCGCTGAGGTCCAGAAGAACCGTTTTTTGCTGCTGGTACAAGACCGAGATGCGGGTGACCCGCTCATCCGTGAGCTTGAGCAGCGCTTCCTGGCAGGGCTGTCCCACCGGGTAGTAGACCCAGCGCAGCGTCTTGGCGCAGATTTCGGCCAGGAGACGCGTATGCAGGCGCGCGGCCGGGATGCGGGAAGTCCGCCAGCCGCCACGGTCAAGAACGCGAACGTCCACGAACGTATCCGGGGCTGCGGTGCGGTCGATGTTGATGTCAAAGAGGGGTGCGAAGCTCTCAAGGCGGCGGCGGTCGGTTTCAGTGAGCTTCTCAGTTGCTCGAACGATGGTTGCGGTCATTGCGGTCTTTCCATAGGCGTTAGCCGTGGAGGTTCATCTGGCGGGCGGAGCCCGGGCTAAACCAGTAACAGCGCACAAATGCAAGCAAGGAGCGCTGTACCAGCGGGGTACCGCAGGGCAACCGCCACGTCCGTCGAGGAAGGAATGGCCGCCCAGGCGGTGATTCCACCCACCATCCCCCAAAGGAGTTCCTCTCCTATTGCGGCGGACGATGGGCGGAGCCAGAGAATCCAATAGCTCGCGGCGCCAAGCACCCACAAGGGGGCCAGTGCCACGAATCCAGTCGAAAGTTTTCCTGGGGTGAATGTGACAGAGCCGAGTTCCCAGTAGTTGTCGCGAACCCGCTTCGGGATGAGCGAAAAGCCCGCTGGCCGGCAGCCAAGGAGCAACGCAACGACGAAATGCGAAAGCTCGTGCGCGACCGTGGAGGGCAGCGACTGCACCGCAAGCATCGCAATGCGCCTGGTGGTCAGGAAATGCAGGCAGATGAGCCCGGCGACGATATGGCTGAGGTTCATGGCGCGCAACTCAGCAGCGGCGGCTCGTAACCGTCCGAGACGCGTTCTAGGAGGTTTAGGGGTCGACCGCCCACCACTCCGCCACGAAGGAGGAACTCACGCAGGCCGGCCGGGCTTGAAATGTTGCGTCCGCAGTGCAGCAGGCGCGCCTGGAAGGGCATCGGGCGGACGCGAAGGGGCGCCGAACCCAGTTGCCGGAGGTGGTTCCTCGACAGATTCTCTGTTTCGATAAACCGTCTAGCAACCAACCCACCAAATTTTTAGCCTTTCCGAATTTAAAGGGCGTCTTCTAGACAGACGGTCCTCTTCCGCTAGCTATAGGTGGCTGGTAGAGCTTCTCTTCTCCCAACAGGTTCAACACACACAAAGGCAATATGGATACCAAGCAAATCATCGCAAACCTCCAGGCATTCTTCCCTGCATCGGCCATCAAGTGGCGCGCCGGCAAGAAGGAAAGCGAGCGCCGCGGCCTCGCCCTCCCCTACATCGATGCGCGCGACGTTCAGGCCCGCCTGGATGCCGTCGTTGGCGCCCAGGGCTGGGAAGTCACGATGAAGCCGTCCTCGGTTGGCGTCATCGCCGGCATCAAGATTCTCCTGGACGGCCACTGGGTCCTGAAGGAAGACGGCGCCCAGTTCGACAGCTTCAAGGACAACGACGCCAAGGAACTCGCCATCAAGGGTGCGTTCAGCGACGGTTTCAAGCGCGCCGCCGTGATGTGGGGCATCGGTCGCTACCTCTACGCCTTCGAGGCGCCGGTGGTCGACCTGGACGAAAACGGCGAACTGGTGTCGACACCGACCTTGCCGCCGCAGTTCCTGCCGGAAGCCGACCGCGAAGCTGCCATTGCACAGGCCCAAGCCGGTGCGACGTCGAGCAAGACGACGGACACCGCAGCCGAGGTCCCCGCCCAAGCCAACCCCGTTGCTGAGGCCAAGGTGACTCCGGTCGCCGAGGTGAAGGCAATGCCGCCCGTAACGGAATCCGTCAAGGTTGCCGAGACGAAGCCCAAGGAAACGAAGGTCCAAAAGACCTCCGCCCCGGTGCCGGACACCAGCGCTGACGACGAGCGCCGCGCACGCGCAGATGCACTTGCTGACAGCGCTGCAGGCCAGGACACCGGCTCGAAGGCCGCTGCCGCGAACGACAGCGCGGCTGGCAACGGCGCTGCGAACGACAGCGGCACGGCCAGCACGGCACCGGCCGGCGCGAAGGTCGTTGCAGGCTTCGACTACGGGCACCTGACCCTGAGCGACGCTGAAGAAGGCTTCGTGAAGGACATCCTCGTGAAGGTGCCGAAGTTCCCGTATGAAGTGCTGAAGAAGTACCTCGACGGCGACAAGGCAAAGCAGAAGGTCAACGAGACCGCCATGAAGTGGCTGCTGAAGTGCCTTGACGAAGAGAACGCCCGCAAGAAGGCCGCTTAACCCTCATTCGGCCCGCACCTTAACCGGTGCGGGCTTTCACTTCCCTGAAATTTCCTGAACAAGCAAATGAAGAAGTCCCTCATCGCCCTCGCCCTCGCCTTCGGTTTCGTTGCGGCCGGTCACGCACAAGATGCGACGCCCACCTCGCCGGCGGCAATCCCCGCTCCCTTGCAGCTGGCCATCCAGGGCGGCATGAAGGTCGAGAACAAGTTCGACGCCGCAGGTGGCCTCACCGGTTGGATTCTGTCGCAAGGTGTCGGCAAGTACCTGGTGGCTTACACCCCGCCGGGTGGTGAAGTCGTGCTCGCGGGCATGCTGCGCAACGCCAAGGGCGAAGACCTGACGAAGCAATACCTCGACAAGTACGCCCCGAAGCCGGACTACGACAAGTTCTGGTCCCGCCTGGAGAGCACGCAAACCATCAACGAGGGCGCGCAAGGCAGCGCTGCGAAGTCGGTCATCTATGCCTTCATGGACCCGAATTGCATCTACTGCCACTTTGCTTGGAAGGCCCTGCAGCCTTACGAAAAGGTTGGGCTGCAAGTCCGCTGGGTGCCGGTGGCCATCCTTGGCGGCAACTCGCCCGGCCAGGCCGCGGCGCTCCTCACGTCGAAGGACCCGGTCGCGGCCTTTGCAGAGCACCAACGCACCTGGGACCCGAAGAAGAACCAGGTTGGCATCACGCCGCTGGCGAGCATCCCCATGTCTGCTAAGAAAACCCTCGACGCAAACAGCAGCCTCATGGTCGAGCTCGGCGTGAGCGGTACGCCTGGCATCTTCTACAAGGATGCCAAGGGCAAGGTGCAAAAGGTCGACGGTATGCCAGGCCTGAGGGACCTGCCAGGCATCACTGGCCTTCCCGAACAGGCCATCACCGACCCGGAGCTGCAGCGCTTCCGTCGCTGAGCAGGCGCACGCGCGGAGCATGGGGCTCAACCGGACCCAGCACAGACCGCCCTTCCTGCAAAGGCCTGCCTCTCGAGGCAGGCCTTTTCGTTGGCACGGGCATCATCCCCTCAGGCTCCGAAGTCCCTACACCGCAAAGGCACTAACTAGCACAATAGGAAGGAATACCTCCATGACGTCGTTCCTCGTCAAGAACGGCAAGGGCGGATATGTCGAGGCCCTCGAGGCCATGCGCCTTGGCTACGACTACGACGGCTACAGCCTCTATCACGGAGGGCTCCGGTTCACGCCCTTCGAGGTGGAGACGGTCGAGCCTCACCTGGATGCACATCAATCGTGCGCCACGGTCAGCGAGCTGGAGGAAAGCGGCCTTCTTCGCACGGAGACGGGCCGACTCTATAGGCGTTTGCCGTCAAGTTGACGCTTTCCTTCTCAGACTAACGCCAGCCAGGGCCCAAGTTTGGGCCGTGAGCTATACGACTCGTATATGTTCTTGCCTAACCTTTTCGCCGCTCGCCGGAAAGGGGCCCTATGCGCTCAACGTCTTGGGGCTGGCAATCGAGGTCATCCGCGTTTCAGGTAGTTTTCTCATGGCTTACGAGCGAATTCAGGTAGTAGGAAATATCGGGTCTTCAGAAACCCGAAAGTCAGGTGCAGGGAACCCGTACTTCGAGATGAGTGTGGCAACCGACAGAGGCATTGGTGGCGCCAAGCAGACCGTTTGGTACAAGGTCTTGCTATTCGGCGCGATGGCGCAGAAGCCCGAGGCTTTGGCGAACTACACCAAAGGCCGACAAGTTCTCGTCGAAGGTCGCCCCCAGGTGGAGGCGTACCTCAAGAAGGACGGAACACCAGGTCTGGACAACGCCATTGTCGCCATCTCCATGCCCGAGCTACTCGGCCACAAGTGACCGAAGGCTGGAAGCTCCCTTGCCCGCGCGCGAGCTACATCGCGCCACTCCAGATACCGTGATTAACATCCCCGGAGCCATTGGTTCCGGGGATTTCTTTTTGCCCGCTCAGTTGGCGCTGGCCTAGCCGTGTCGGCAGCAAGGTGGTTGCGGTTCCGTGTCTTGTCTTTCTGGTCGTACGGTCGGCCGGCAGCCGCTCCGTGCTCGAAAGGACGTGCCCCGGCGGCCGCCTCGTACGACCCCGAATTTCAGACCCGAGGTCCGCAGGCTTACCGAGTTCGTACCCCGTCTGACGGCGGTCCAGGATGGACCTTTCCGCTGAACGCTAGAGCGTCGTCATTGATACCCAGGGGTCAGCCGCTGAATTCAACGAGCGTTGTCAGGTTCGCCTGGCTCGTACGGTAGACAATCATCTCGTTGTTCAGGACACCGCTCTCCCCTCCCTTTGCGAACGTGGAGTCGTAGCCTTTGGCCGGATACTGCGCGCGTGCGTTGGGTCCGCTCGGCGTCATGGCGCGGCCCATGGCGACGTCCGCGAGAAACATGAAACAACGGTTGTCGATGCCCTGCGAGCGGCTCCAGTCGCCCCGCGAGTACGCCAGGGACTTCGTCGACTGGTCGCTGAAGTAGAGTCCGTCGCCGAACATGCGCCCGGTGATGTTGTACGAACCGCCGCTCTTGGGAACAATGAGGCCCTGCTTGAGGATGGACAGCACGTTGTAGGCCCGGGTGCCGTGCCAGAGCCGCTGAACATTACCTACCTTCATCCCATCGTTCTCGAACGCCCGCGCCATCGAGCCGATGGTCACGCGGAAGGCCCGAACGGGCTTGAGGCCTGAGGACGCGTGCCGAAGGTTGATGGACTGCTTGAAGAAGCGCTCGATGCTGGTCCACTCCGCTCCGTCTTCGATGAGCTCCAGTTCGACGTCGAACACCTTGGCCGGCTCTGGGCCTGAGCTCTTTGCGTTGGCAAGAGCCAGTTCGATGGAGCCCTCGAGCTGGTCGAGGAACGCGCTCTGCTTGATGATGGCATCGTCCGCGGCGAGGAAGGTGGTGTGCCAGCCGCGCTTCGCCGATACCTTTTGGGGAACCAGCGTGAGGTACTGCTGCAGGTAGTCGATGAACACCGTGGAGTTGAAGTCCTTGGTCGCGTGGGATAACGCGATAGTGGCCAGCACCTGCCTGGCGGAGCGGACCGACTCGCCATCGATGACCCCGACGGCGGTCGTCACGACGCCGTCAGCGGACACATTGATTTGCCCGCCGGACATCACGAAGATTTCGTGGCGGTTCTCCTTGACCAGGCGCTCGAGCAGCGCCTCGATGACTGGGTTTCCTGCGCTCGATATCTGTCTCTTCACGGCCTCGGTTGTCGTCGCGACAACCTGTGATTTCGGGCTGCCTAGCACGGCCACTTCGGTGTAGCCGCCACGTCGCTTCTCGTTGGCCTTGCTCGTGAGGAACGACTTGCCTGCGCTGGCGAACACCTTGGTTTGCCCCGTCGCGCCGACGCGGCCCCACCTGCAATGGACGTCACCGTTTGCCTGAAGCGTGCCCTCCCAGAATTTGTTGTTGTTATTTAGTGCGTCCGTGCACACCAGCATGACAGTCTCGACGGCGGTTGAACTCAAGAAGGGTCTCCGAAAAACGAGTTCCGGAGAGCCGACGAGACGCAGGAGGCGTTGGCAGGCTCCCCGGAGGGGGTTGCCCGCTGTCTATCCAACGTGTTTAGCCGCCAGGCGGATAAAGGAGCCTGGCTAAACGGCGCATGAAATCTCTTCTCAAATCCGCGCTGCTGCTCGCGTTTGCAGTGCCGGCCATGGCGATGGCCAACCCCAAGCTCGTGGGCAAGTGGGAGACCGTGTCCGGCAGTGACCGCGCCTTGACGGGCGTGATGGAGTTGGGGGCGGATGGCTCGGCGAAGCTCGGCCCCAACGGCTTTGCGCCGCTCATTGGTACCTGGACGACGGGCAGCACGGCGGAGTCAAGCGCCGGTACGCTAACTTTTGAGATGCCGCCCCACGGCTCGGTCGACAACACCTACGTGCTGTCAAAGGGGAAGCTGACCCTGACCTACAACGACGGGTCGCAGCAGGTGTTCGCACCACAGAAGAGCCAGCCGAGCAAAGCAAAACCCAGCACCGCGACCAAGAAATGAAAACAAAATCCTGGAATGGCGGACTATCCCGCGCCAATGAGCCCTCCGAGTCGCCGACGGCATGGATGCGGACGCAGTTTGTCTTTCACGGACCAACAGGCGCTCCCCTGCAACTTGAATTCATCGGCGCGACCTACCACGTCTGGTATCACATCCTGGCCGCGAAGCCCTTCATGCTCAAGCTCATTGACGGTGAGGTCATCGCTTCGCTGCAAGGAGGACAGCTGGAGGTGCAAGACGAGTTCAAGCCGGCCATCGCCTTCTTGGACCGCTTCATCGAAATCGAGCGGCGGGCGGCCTCAAGTGACATGCTGGCCCAGCTCGAAAAGAAATTTGAAGAAAGCGCGAAGCGCAACGTCGGGGCCTCCGTCGCCGTTGAAGGCTCGGACGATGGCGCCGCCTTGCAGCCGGTCACCGAATCGAGTGAACGAGAACTGGGTGAAACCCGTGCAGTCCGGCAGGAGGGTGGGCAGGGACAGTCACGGCCTGAATCTCATCGTCGTCGGCGATAGTTCTGGCCTGCACGAGCTCGGCGTCACCTTGGGTGACCAGCTCAGAGATTTGACGGTCGTCATCGCCAACAGTGATGCTTGCCAGATAGCCACAGCCCTTGTCGTCGTCGCAGACCGCAAGGGCTGTGGCCTTGATGGCGGCAGGCGCTCCGCCGGGGGCAAGGAAGCGAATGTAGCGGGTTGCGAAATCAGCTTCGAGTTCACCTGCTTCGGTCTTCCAAGGCTGGTCCATCGTGCGGTAGGCGACCTCGGTCCCCGGCGCAGCGACGAGGCACCAATCGGCAATTACCTGGGCGCCTGCGGCGGCCGTCACGCCCTCTGCCCACGTCTGAAAACGTCGCGTGCCGGCCTCGTACGTGCCCTCGCAGGTCGGGCCTCGTCCGACAACCTCCAACTTCACGGTTGCCCCGTCTGCCGCACTGACCGCCGAGCTGGCACTCACGAAAAGGAATTCGACAGGCGCAGCTTCCTGAATTTTTGGGCCCGGCTGCACGGTGACCGCCACCTCACCCTGCCCCAGCGATTCCAGGTAGGACACCGCGGCCGTCACTGCCGTGGGTGCCAGCCTCGCATGCTCTGGGGTGCGCTTCAGGACGCCTGTAGAGGTGCCCACGTGGAAGAACGCGTAGCCGCCCAGCGCGGTACAGGCGGCAACCAAAAGAGTATTTAGACCCAGACGAGCAAGTGGCTTCATACGTTTTAGATTGGGTTTGATTTTAGTGCTTGTATAGCTTAAAATGTTATCTTCCTAAAGGGTTTTATCTTGAATTACGCTGACCTTTTTGCCGACGTCCGCGAGACGTCCGATGCGCCTCGTTCCTCCGCCCTGCGCGCGGAAGGCGGGACGCTCTCGCCCGAGCAGCGAAGCGCACTCGAATCGTCGTTCAATCGAAATGCTGTCATCTGCGCCGGTGCTGGCGCTGGAAAGACCCGGTTGCTCGTCGAGCGAGCCGTGGCCCTCATCCAGGCTGGCGCGGACCCTGCCCGGGTCGCGGTGGTCACCTTTACGCGCAAGGCCGCCAAGGAAATCCAGTCTCGTATGCTGGCTCGCTTCGGCGACCGTTCCAAGATTCCGGTGTGCGGCACCGTCCACTCCCTGGCCCTGTCCAAGCTTTCCAGCCAGAAACTGCAGGTCGTCATCGCGAACGACGATGAGCTCGTCTATTTTCTGGACAATCTGCGCACTGAGCTGCCGGAGGACTACGAGGACTTTTCCGACTCCGAGCTGTTGCTCGCGCTGAACCGGTCCCGCGAGGAGGAGAAGCACACCACGACCATGGGCATCATCGCCTATCGGTTCGAGGAGATGCTCCAGGAGGAAGAGGTCGTTGACTTCACGGGCCTTCTAAAACTTGGGGCCGAAAAGCTGAACCCCTGTTTCGACCACATCCTGGTCGACGAGTCACAGGACCTGAGTTCGCTCCAAAAGACCTTCCTGCGCAAGCTCGGGCGGCCGAACGCCAAGTATTGGTACATCGGAGATGCCGACCAGGCCATCTATGCGTTCCGCGGGGCCCATGGCGGCGTGATGCATCAGCTCCAGAAGGAGTGCGATGACACGCACGTCCTTTCTGTGAACTACCGCAGCGCGTTGAGCATCGTCGAACATGCCAACAACGTCATCTCGGTCAACCCCGACCGCTTCCCCATCCAGTGGAAGGCGCACCGCACGGACATCGGAGAGGTCGTCATCAACCACTACGACGACGCTGCCGGGGAGTTGCAGGCAGCGAAGGACTGGCTGGAGGCTTCTCCCAAGAGCCGGGCAGTTCTGGCTCGCACCCAAGCCGTGATTTCACCGCTGCGCGAACTGAACCTGCAAGCCTACACCGTGCACGAGTCGAAGGGCCTCGAGTGGCCGGAAGTGTGGGTGATGGGCTGCGAGGCATCGCTGTTTCCGCATCCCCTGGGCGTGAAGGAGGAGGAGCGCCGCCTCTTCTACGTAGCGATGACTCGCGCGCGCGATTTCCTGCGCATGTCGTACAGCGCCTCGCGGGCTCAGAAGCGCAACCCCAATGGCGGTCGGCATCCATCGGGCTTTCTGTTCGAAGCGCACGCGTTGGAAGGCTAAATCAGCTTTCTACAGGTCAGGCATCTGGTTTTCGAGCCCGATGCGATAAGCCTGGGGACCGTCCGTCTCCTGATGTGCTCCAACTTCTTAACCTCATGAAGCAGAAACCCAAACCTAACGGCTCATCCTCCACCGTGTCGATGCTCCTGACAGGCGTCATTCTGTTGTTCGGTGCGGGGTCGGCGTCTGTTGTCATGTTCGGAGGTGCGGAACACCCCGTTGCGGTTGAGTCGCGCGCCACGCCGCCCACGGCCGCCGTGCCGCTCGCCGCCTCTGTAACTCCTGTTGCTGCCCCGGCAATCAAGCTTGAGCAGGCACCCGTGGTCGCAGAACACGCGTCCGCGGGGGATGGTGAGTCAACGCCCCTCGAAGCGCTGCCCCTCGTCGCCGCACACGCCGCGCCGGTGGCGGCCGTTCAAGCTCCGGTAAAGGCACTTGACCACACCGCTGCGGCTCAGCCCGTTGTTTCGAGCGAAGCCCCAACTGCGGCGACTACGGTCCATGTGCAAGCCGCGCCTGCCGCGGACGCGAGGAAGGCAGATACGCCGCCGCTGGCGGTCGCGTCTGCAGCGTCCCCCGCGCCTTCCGCTCAAGTTTCCATCGCTTCCGCGCCCGCCCCGGTGTCGGCGGCTGTCCCCGCCGACGCGTCGGTTGCCGCGCCTGCGAAGCCCGTAGAGCCTGCGCGCCGTCCGGTCGCAAAGAAGGTCGTGCAGGCCCCCGTCGCCCGACAGCCTGTGGTGCGCAAACCCGTGCAGGAAGCGAGGGCCCCGCAGGTAGGGCTGAAAACGACTGCGACCCTCGCGGCGCCCGTCGCTCCAGAGCGTTCAGAGCTGCTTCCAGACGCTGCACGAGCTGCCGCTGCCGTCCTGGCAAAGCGCGACAACCTTGCTGGGCCGACAGCGCTTCCACCGCCGCCTCCTGTTCACCCTGTGCCGGCTTCGGCGCCTGTGGCGGACAAGCCCGTGGCCGTCTCGCCGGCGTCCGAGAAGCCGACCATCAAGGTGGTAGCAGCCTCCCCCGCCCCCGCAGCGCCCGCCCCGGCTGAGCAAATCGCTGGGCCGGCGGAGCGCCAGGCAGTGCAAGCAGAACGCCCTGCGGCCAAGGAGCCTGTGCGTATCCAGAAGCCGGTACTCGCCGACGCACAGGTCCGCGGCAACCCGGCAACGGTCGTCGCCGCCAGTCCGACTGGCGACAAGGCCTGGGTGCGCATTGGTGACCAGCGCACCGTGATTGTGAGTAAAGGTCAGTCAGTTCCCGGTCTGGGCGTCTTCCATGGCGCTGAAGGCAAGGGAGCCAAGTTCGATTCGGGCTACCTGCCCATCAACCCGTAAAAAAGGAAAGTTCCCATGATGACGAAGTCCATTGTTGATATGAGCCGCCCGAACATGCTGTACGCAGCCGGCATCGGCTTCATCCTGCTCGTGTCGCTGGTTATCAGCAACGTGCCGATGCCGCCCTTCTCCCAGTTTGTGGACATCCCGCACAGGCGCCAGGTCTGTGCAGGGCTGTTCATGGCCGGCGCACTGTTTGGCGCATTCGCCATGCAGCGCCACCTCCAGCGCGCCAAGACGCCCTGGAAAGTGCCTCAGTCCCAAGTCGCCCTGCCGTACTGCGTGTTCTTCCTGGCCACGCTCGCTGCGGTCGTCATCGCTCGCTAAGGAACCAGTTCAATGTCTCACGTCAATACCGCCGTCGTCCGCGCCCTGATGAGCCTGCGCGGCATCTCCACTGAAACGCTCTGCACCCTTGCTCATGTGTCCAGCGAGGACATGCACAACTGGCTCTACGACCAGGGCGGTGAGAGCGGCGAGCAGGTGGAGTTCGAGACCCAGCTCGAGATTCTGCGATTCCTCGGCATCCACGGCGAGAGCCCGCGCGCCGACGTCGTGCACTACTGGCGCATCGAAGAGCCGTTCTTCTCGCGTGCAGAGAAAACGTACCAGCCGCTCGGCGTGATGCTCCGTGCCTTCGGCAAGGCTCAAGTGGCCTACCTCGCCCGCGAATCGGACCCCGCCCTGACGTTCCAAGCAAAGTCGTGCTTCGCCTTGAAGTTCGCCAACTTCCAGGCGATTCTCGAGGTCTCGGTGCATCCGCTGCGCAGCGTCTCGTTCGACCCCGACTCGATGACCGACGTGGAGTGGGTTCCCGACACGATGGGCGTGCTACTGCCGGATGCCCAGTACGACCGGCTGCAACCTGGTGCGATGAAGGTCCGCAATCTGACTCAGTACATCACGTACACGTCCGAGATGGCCCAATGGGAGCGCCTGCGCGAAGTTGCCAATGCTCGCGGCATCCTGGCTGAGCAAGTCGCGAACGCACTCGTCGTCACGAGCGGCGTACCCCTGCCTGCGCTCACTGAAGCGACGAGTGCACGCCAGTCGACCGCCGCCGTGCCAGCCGCCCACGTCGCACCGGCGCCCGTCGCCGCTGCCGCCCCGCCCATTCAGGCACCTGCCGCGGTGGTGCCTCCTCCCCCGGCGCCGTCCCCGGTTGCAGTGCCCTCGGAGCCGCTGCAGCCCGAAGAGCTCAAACTCTTCGTTCGGCCGGCCCTGGTGGGCGGCGAGAAGCGCAACCTACGCGCGGTGAACTAGAACAAACGCCGGCCTTGCCGGCGTTTCTCTTGGCGCAGCCGAACCCGAATGCGCGCCAGGCCTGCGGCCGTTGTTATCCGTCTTCGGGTTCGGCCACCCTCCTGTCGGCCAGCGAAAGCAGTGGCCATCGGCTGCTCGACGCGGAGGGCGTGAGCCACTACGCCCTCGGTGGCTGGGTCCACATTAGCTGGAAGGCGAAGGAAGGGCATCTGAACTTCGTCAGCTGAGGCCCCCAGCTCGTCGCTTCGCGAACGCGCGGCCAGAACAAAGCCCTCCAACCTGATGGTCCGGAGGGCCTTCGGATGACTGGACCTGTCCTCAGGCCAGGTCTTCAAGTGAGGGCGGCTTTGCCCCTGTCAAGGCTTCGTAGAGCACAAGCGGTAGTTGGGGGCGCACCATCTCGCGGGTGAGCGGAACCTTGTGGCGTGACAGGATGGCCTCGAGCCGGAGAGAGAGAGCGTCGGACTGCGCACGGTCCTGGATGCGGCCGTGCTTCTTGTGCTCGTATGAGGGGTTTCGGTCCAGGAAGAAATTGACGTTGTCGAAGGAGCTGAAGACCTCCATGACGAGCGGCTCGTAGTACTTGAAGTAGGTCTCGGGCGTGTACAGCAGCGCGATAGGCAGCGGACCGTCCATGACCACAAAATCGAACTCTTGGTCCTTGAACACGTGGAGCCGGTTCTCCTGCTTGGCGAACATGTACACCTGGTCGCTCAAGGCGGCCTGGTTCCCCGAGAAGGTCTGGAATTTGGCGAACTCCGGAACGTACTCGACTCGGTAGCCACCGATGGACAGGAGGCCAGTGAGAATCTGTGCGGAGGTGGACTTGCCAATCCCGGGTGCTGCGAACAGGTTGATAACCTTCATGGCGAGGTAGCCGTGCGTTGCGGCTCGATTGCGCGGAAGCCGTTGCCGGCGGGTTGAGAAATCCGAAAAGCGGCACTACGACCATTGCGGGAGACGACGGTGACCGTGGTTTCGCGAGGCGTAGCGCTGTCGTTGGGTTCGATGACCACGGACGCCTGGCTCTCGTCAGCGCGGCTCACGTTGGCCCAGGTCGAGTCGGAAGCTGCGCCTGAAAGGCATACCCGGCCATTGCTCACGACATAGCGCAGCGTCACCGTGCCGCCGGCAGGGGAAACAGCCTCCGTGCCGCTCGCCTTGCGCGAGATGTCGCACTGGCTGCGCTGGGCCTGAAGTTCCTGTTGATTCAGGAACACGCGGCGCGAGCCACTGCCTGGCGACGGTTGGTCGGCACCAGCCGGGGCCGCATTGGCAGTTGGTAGCGGCGGAGGAGGAAGCGAGGGAGGCAAAACGGGAGGCAGTACCGCTCGCCCCTCGACCGTGGGGATTGGGGGCGGCAGGCGCAAAGCTGGAAGGCCCTGAGGTAGCGTGCCTTTACCGGCTGGAGCCTGCGACTCGGACTGCGGTGTATTCGCGGATGGCGAGGGGTTGAACGGATTCCGCTCAACCTCGGCGGCAAGTGCACCACCTGTGCAGGCCAGGGCTACCAGCGTGGCGGCGAGGTATCTCGGCAAAAGGGTCATCCGGCGTGTAGCCGCCGGATTTAGCTTTTCCGCGGGAGCCGGTAGAGGCGGTGAGACGCCTCGAGCAGGTAAGGCGTCGGGTCGCGCAGGGTGTGCGGACGCGTATCCGAGCTGAGCCAGGCTGGGCACTGCCGCGCGCCAGGCTCGTGGAGTTCAATGTGAAGCATGGACGTCGGCCGCCCCTTGTCTTGGCGAAGAACTCGCACGACCCGCGCCACAACCTCCCCAGGTTGGACACGGTCTCCGCAAGAGACCAGAGGAGAAACCTCCCCGTAGGCGACGACGCCTGACCGGCCTTCGACCAGTACGGCCTTGGTGTCTCGCCACCAAGGCAGGCCCGCGCCCGGGCCCGTGAACGGCATCACGCCGACCACGAGACCTTCCTCAACGGCTAGCACAGGGCAGCCCTCCTCGGTATAGAGGTCGACGCCCTCGTGGATATGGTTACGCCGCACCACGCCGAAGGCGCCCGGGTGGCTGCCAATCGGGAGCCCGGTGACGCCAGGGGGCATGCTTCGGAAGGACTCGGCATCCGCCGTAGGGCGGAGTTCGAGCTCAAGGGGGCACAGCCAGGCGGTCGGGTTGCTCATGAGCCTTATAGCCCTGCCCTTTAGCGCAGAGAAAGAAAGAGACGCCGACACATGAAGTGGCGGCGTCTCGAATGAGCAGACTAGGCGGCACAAGCCTCTTGAACGCCCGCCGCAGCGGACCTGCGGGAGGCACTGGGGACGTCCCCGCGCGTGAGGAGCGGCTCTGTGATTCCGTGCCCGGTACCGTAAGGAACATGGCCGGAGGTCACATCGCTGCTTCGTGCGCTGTCGATATTCTTCGAAGCGTCGTCAAAGAACATGTCGGCACCGAACGCCTTCAGAATGGGGCCTTTCGGGGCACCGTTCGCGAAGGTGGCCACGTCGAGCACAACGCCCCAGGAGTCGAGCGTTGTCATGACGCGACCGTGACTTGGAATTGCGCGCGCGGTCACAAGGGCAAGTTTCAGAGGGCACTCGTTCACGGGGAACTCGTGTTGAATCCGATGCAGTTCCTCCAGGACAAGCTTGAAGGGGCCAGCGCCCAGCGGAATAGCGGCCTTCTGGTGCTCGGTCTGATGGAAGACCTCCAGACCGTGCTCGCGGTAGCACTCATCCCCTTCGGAACTGAACAACACGCTGTCGCCGTCGAAAGCGATGCGGATGTCGTCGTCGCTGGCGTCGTCGTCTCGTTCGCTTGGAAGCATGGTTGCCGCGGCGATGCCATTGGCGATGGCGTTCTGCACGTCCGCTGAATTTGCAGACAGAAAAAGCTGGACGCCCATGCCGGCAGCGAAGCGGAAGCGGTCCGAACCCTTGGTGAACACCGCGCCCTTGATGTCAAGGCCGTGGTGAACGATGCTGTTCGCTATGCGCACCCCGGCGACCGGGCTGTTGCGCGACAGCATGACCACATCGACCAAGCGCTTGGCACCGGGCCGATTCAGAGTGAGCAGCTTGCGAATGAGCGGGAAGGCCGTTCCCCGACGAAGTGGGACGTCAGCCTTGGAGCGCATGTACTCGTCGAAGGCCTTTTGGCCCTGGGTCTGGAAGATTTCATCGCCATCTTCGATGTGAAAGAGGGCGCGACTGGAAACTGCGATTGTTAGCATGTGGTTTGACCTCAGAAAAGTAGTTCTGACCTGTCTAGCGACCGGACCTCCCAACGCTCCCCAGAAATTTCTCCAACGTTCGTTCAAGCAAATTTCCGTTGCGCGACAATAACTTAGAGGAAATTCGAGGGGCGCGCGACGGCCCTAAAGCACGCTGCGCGCCTTTAGCGGCCCGCAGGTGTCATCGGAGAGGCTGTCGTGGCTCGTCGGGCAAGGCGGGCCGCTTACCGCAGTTTTCCGTGGCAGTGCTTAAAGCGCTTTCCCGAGCCGCAGGGGCAGGGTTCATTGCGCTTGACCCACCGTTGCTCGAGCTCCACGGCTACCCGGGCGGCCTTGCGAGCCTGCTCGTCGGCGTCCGCAGATTTCGCCTCGCGCTCCTCTTGCAGGGCCGAGGAAAGAAGTTGCCGCGAGATTTCTGCGCAGAGCGCTTCCTCGAACGACTTGAAAAGCGCGAACGCGTCGTTGTGAAACTGGAAGAGCGGGTTCTGTCCGGTCGCGCCCTTAAGAGAAACAGCTTGGCGCAGCTCGTCAAGTGCAGTCAGGTGCTCGGTCCAGAGGTCTGTCAGCACCCTGAGTACCAGCCGGCGGCGCGCGGCGGTGTCGAGCGGGTTGGCTGCGAGCCGTGCCTGGACAGCGGCGCGGATGCGCTCGACCACCTCGTCGCGACCCAGGTCCTCGCTGTGAACCCAGCCGACCAGGCCGGGCTGGATGTTGAAATCAGCTTCCAGTTCGCGCTTTAGCGCGGGCAGGTCCCACTGCTCAGGCATGTCGTGCACGCCAAGCCGAACGTTTGCCCAATTGGCGACAGCCGCGTCAACCGCTGCCTCGCAGTACTCCATGACGCCGTCAGCGAGCAGGCTGTCACGGAGGGCGTAAACGGCCTTGCGTTGTTCCGACATCGAGCTGTCGTACTTCATGACATTCCGGCGAGCCTCGAAGCCCTGCCCTTCAAGGCTTCGCTGCGCGGTAGTCACAAGCTTCGCGATGGTTTTGCCGCTAAGGACGCCGCCGGCGCCGTCGATGAGCTTGGCGACGACTTTCAGCTGCCTGGACTGCCCGAACACCCGCAGGAGCTCGTCTTCCAAGCTCAGGAAGAACTGAACCTCGCCAGGGTCGCCCTGGCGCCCGGAGCGGCCGGCCAGTTGGTTGTCCACCCGGCGGATGCCTGAGCGCTCGGTACCGAGGACGAACAGGCCGCCCGCTGCAAGAACGGCAGCACGGGCGGACTCCCACTGCGCCTTACCGTGTGCGTAGGCCGCAGGGTCAGTGAAGTCGCCCTCTGATGGCTTTTCGCCACCCAGGATGATGTCGGTTCCCCGCCCGGCCATGTTCGTCGCTACCGTAACGGCGCCAGGACGCCCGGCTTGGGCGATGATGTGGGCCTCTCGCTCGAGGTGCTTCGCCGTGAGCACTTCGTGCACCACGCCTTTGCTCTCAAGCAGGCGGCTGAGCACTTCCGCGTCGCGAACGGACGCGCACCCCGCAAGCACGGGCTGGCCTGACGCTTGCCTGCGAACAATTTCGTCCGCCACAGCGACGAACTTGGCAGACTTCCCAAGGTAGACCAGGTCCTCCTTGAGAATGCGGGCCACAGGTCGGTTGGTAGGAACGACCACGGTCTCGAGGCCGTAAAACTCGGTGAACTCCTCAGCTTCCGTGAGCGCGGTGCCGGTCAAGCCGGCCAGGCGCTCGTAGAGGCCGAAAAAGCTCTGATACGTGATAGTCGCACGCGTGACGGAACCAGCGTGGATTTCCAGCCCTTCCTTCGCCTCAATTGCTTCGTGCAGCCCATCCTCCAAGCGACGGCCCGGCATCTTTCGACCGGTCCCCTGGTCGACCAGGACCACCTCACCGGCAGAGACGACGTAGTCTCGGTCAAGGCGGTACACGCCATGGGCGCGCACAGCGGAATGCAGGCGACGCGCAATGTGCAGGTTGTGGGCAGCGTAGAGCTCGCCTTGGCCCGCGATGATGCCTTGCTTCGCAAGGCTCGCTTCGGCCTCGTCGTAGCCGCGCTCGGTGAGCGTGGCGTTGCGCTCCTTGGGGTCCACCACGTAGTCGACGCCGCTCTTGAGCTGGCGAGCGGTCAGGTTGAGCGCGCGAACGATGGCATCCTGCGAGTCTCCCGAGCCGGAAATGATGAGCGGCGTTCGTGCCTCGTCGATGAGAACCGAGTCGACTTCGTCCACGATAGCAAACGACAGCGGGCGTTGTACCTTGTCACCGGCGTCGCTCACCATGTTGTCGCGAAGGTAGTCGAAGCCGAACTCAAAGCCCACCCCGTACGTGACGTCCGCTGCATAGGCTTCCCGCTTCGCAGCCGACGTCTGCGAGGTCTCGATGAACGCTACAGAAAGGCCCAGGGCTTCGAAGACTGGACGCATCAGTTCCGCATCCCGGCGGGCCAGATAGCTGTTCGCAGTCACGACATGGACGCCTTTGCCCTGCAGGGCAAGCAGTGCCGCGGGCGCCACGAGTGTGAGGGTCTTCCCCTCACCCGTGCGCATTTCAGCAAGCTTGCCTTGCAAAAGGGCCAAGCCCCCAATCAGTTGGACGTCGAACGGCCGCAAACCCAGCGCGCGGCGTGCGGCTTCTCGCGCGAGCGCGAACCCGGGCACAGTGCGCTTGGGCTCGGGAAGGTCGCGCAGGGCCAGGAACCGCGCCTTGAGCTCCTCTGCGGGCAGGGAAGTGAGAGATGACTCCCCCTCGGAAATGCGCTTGGCGTCTGCCGTGAAGCGGTTGAGCGCGGACTGCGAGCGCACTCGCGTATACAGACTCGAGAAGTCCATGTTCAGGCTCGGACGATGCGATTCATGGCGGACTGCAGAGCGTTCTTGTCGCCACGGCAGGCCATCGCAATGGCGGGGTCCGTTGCTTCGCCTGTGTCGCGGTCGAGGTGGTAGACCGAGATGAGAGCAAGAACTTCTTGCTCCTCGTTCAGAAAGCTGATGCCCTCGATTTCATCGCTCACATCCAACGAGACATCGACCTCAATCGGCCCGGAAGCCTCGCTGAGAGCGTCGACCGCTCGCTGCACGGCCAGTTCCAGTTTCCCGAAGTTGTCGCACTCGTCGGTACCGCCACCGGGGCTGCTGAGGATTTCGAGCAGGTAGACGGGCGGGAATTTGACTGGGGTCATGGGCATTTGATGGCTGAGAGGTTCAGGTTAATGGCAAATCTAGCCAGGCCTTTTAGTCCTCGCCCCAGCCGCGTCGAGCTATAACGCTTCTGTCGATTTAGGTATTGACCCGGCTCCCTAAAAGGGCCTATAATGGCCGAGCATACTGCCCTGCCCAGGACGCAGTTCGAAAGGAGTTTCGGTAAGACGAGGACCCGAGAATGACAACCACTCTTAAAGCCCCCAGTGGGGCAGACGCAGCCATCAAGACGGCCGTACCCCTTGCCATCATCGTTGCGGCGGCATTCGCCATTGGCATAGAGCCGACGAGCTGGATGTGCATCGTGATGGCGGCGGCTGCTTCGAGCCTGGAAACGGTGGTCACCCATTTCACGCTTGCCCCGCGGCGTGAAGACTATTCCAAACGCAAGGCGATGGGGTCGTACTACAACCACTTGGCGTCTATCAGTGCGCTCTCCGCAGCCCTCGCGGTTGGCATTGTTTACGCGGTGTGGCCATGAACGTTGGGCAAGAGAGCCCCGTTCAGGCTCCGGTTTCGCCTGGCCCTGTTCCGTTGGTCGCAGCGCTGAGTTCAACGCGCGCAAGGCTGCACTAGTCCTCTTCTGTCGTCTCTTAAAGCCCTTCTGGCTCTTGCCCGGAGGGCTTTTTGCCGTTGGGCAGCCGTCGACCCGAATAGGACTGAGACGCCATCGCCAAAGAAAAGGCCTTCCAATGCAGTTGCATTGGAAGGCCTCGAAGGAGGGGGAACCGGGTTAGAGTTGCCTCGCAGCTGCCAAGTCGAAGTCGTCTGGCATCGCGAAGTCCGCTGGTGCGTCGTAGTCATGCGCCTCTTCGAGCTTGCGGCGCCTCTGACGTTCTACATTGCTCTGAGCCAGTTGGGCGGCGTGGTTCACGGGCACTCCTGTTGCCGCCACCACTCCGCTGGGAGTTGCGGGGTGTGCGTCAGCCATCTGCTCGACCGATTTCGACCTCTTCTGGCGTCGTTCGCATTCTTTCTCTTCGACTTCGTTGGGATGAAGCGCGTCGAGAATCCCCTGGGCGAAGATGGCGAAGAGGATGGGGGTGGCGATGAGCGCGAGTATCTTCCAATCCATGTGAGCTCCAAAAATGTTGTTGACCTATACCGGATGTAGCGACCACCCCTTCCCAGGGTGTCGGTCGTTATATGGCACTTGCGACGGAGGGTGCTGCCGCTATGGGCAGACCTAAATACGGAGTGCTATAGGGGTGAAGTGCTGCTACGGGCGGCCTCGATTATAACACTGCCGACGTACATTTTCAACGCCTAAACAGATGAGACAGAGTTGCAAGGTGCTGGGTTTGATGACCACGCCTCAAGCGGAGCTTCTGAAGACGCTCTATGAACTGGAGCAGCAATTGCGAGATGGGCGCTACTGGCGGCCCCGGGACCTGGGGGCGTTCCGCTCAAGTCACCACGCCATGACCCTGCGTAAGCTGGTCGAGCAAGGCCTGGTTGAGCGACAGGGCGAAAGCGGGAACTTCGGCTATCGCATCGCCCAGGCGGGCCGCTCTGCGTGGAACCTGGTGCAGGCCACGAGTAAGTTGCCTTCCGTGGCGTTCATCGGCGGCGCAGCCGTCCAGAGCCGCGTGATGGACCTGGCCAGATTGGCGGCCTGAGCCAACTCACCGCACAGGAGCCTGGCACCCCAGGCTTTTTCGCCGTCTGGGCGCCGTCGGACAATGAAAAACGCCTGCTGTGATGCAGGCGTTTGGAAGAATGGGTCAGAAGCCGGCGAAGCCTCGGTATTCGTCCGAGTCCATACCGCGACCTGCACGCGAAGAGGTTCCCTGTCCGTGGAGAACGGCGAGGTCTAGCTTCTCGGTCTCAGCGCCTTCGTCGTCACCATCGAGGGAGAACTCCCGTTCGTTCTCGGCCTTTGCGCGGTCTGCGAAAAGCTGGTTCTCTTTCTTGGGGATGCGTTTTGCCATGATTTGCTCCTATGAGGCAGGTTGTCCTAGCTCCTATAGCGAGTCGGACAAACTGCCTAAAACGGAGCGAAATCAGCGGCTGGGTGCGGCTTCCCTGCCCGCGCGTCGGGTGCGGACTCGGTCGAGCAACTCGCCTGTCGAGGCTTCCTGCATATGGCCGAGAAAATCCGCAATCTCCGCGACGTCCGTCCCCATGTCCTTCAACTCCCGTGCCTTCGTCGCTCGGATGAGCCCAGTGCCAAAGTGGCGAACGCCCTCGCTGCCCTGCGCGGCCAGCGTCACGCGCTTCAGTTGACGCCAAAGCGTCGCATGGTCCATGCACCGTCCAGTCGCATCGGCAACGAACAGGAAGTCAGTCGGTACGGCGGGCCGGACGGCGAGCCACTCCGTCATCAGCGCCGATGCCTTCGCACTGAGGACAAACTCACGCTCTTTGGCCTTGTGGCCGGCGTTGAGCCACCGCGGTGGCGTGCCCCTGAGATTCTCGAGCCTGAGCTCGACGAGTTCGCTGTTCTTGAGGGCAGTTTCACAGAGGAGCATCACTATGGCGGCCAACCGCACGCTCTTCCATCCCGAGCAGCTCGCGCGCGCCTCCTCGGTCATCCTGTCGGCCCAGGACCTGCCCAGCATCTCGTGCTCGGGCCTGAAGTCCGGCATGAACAGCTTTTCCACTTCCTTGCATTCGTTGCGCAGCGGAAGTCCGCTCTTCTGAAGCGTGTCGTAGGTCCACCGGACCAGGCCGTAAACACGCTTGCGGACGGAGTAGTCCCCTGCCCCTTCGAGGGCGCCGACGAGTTGCGCGGCCGACTCAGCGCCGGGGATTGCGGGCCCCGCCGGCGCGGCGGGCGAGGCAAGGCGTGTCGTGTAGCCGTTCCACATTGACCGATATACGGCCAGGCTGCTCTGGCGGAGCCGTTTTCGAGAGACTTTCAATGCCCATTCAAAGAGGTCCATAAAATGCAATTAACGCAATTCCAGCGGGACCACTAGTTTACAGCCACTAAGAATTTAGTGTGCTAGTTGCGTTAATTGCATTTAGACGAAAAAGAGCTGCGACGGTCAGAAAAAGGCCGCAGGCATAGACCGGAAGAGGCAGGCCGAGGAGGTTGGCCGCGTCCTGAAAGCAATCTCCCATGGGTGCAAAAACGCTCGGCAGCAGCTCGGCGGTCCAAAGGCTGTCGACCCAGGTGGCTAGGCCTGGGCCGCACGCCGCGTCCTCCGTGGGGGCGGCAACCATCTTGAAGATGTGCCACGTGGCGAGGGTGAACCCGCCTAGTGAAGCTGC
The DNA here is from genome assembly GCF_901827185.1 of Variovorax sp. PBL-E5. NCBI lineage: Bacteria > Pseudomonadati > Pseudomonadota > Betaproteobacteria > Burkholderiales > Comamonadaceae > Variovorax > Variovorax sp. PBL-E5. The sequence goes on from NZ_LR594672.1 coordinate 783,366, forward strand.
GAATCCAAGCCAGGTGAGTGGCGTCGTGAATCGCTTCTGCAAGGCCATTTGGGCAGCGCCGACCAAGGCAGTCGCAACGAGCGCCAGGCGCTGGAGTACGCACAAGGGGCAGGGAGCCATGCTAAACCCATATTGCAGCACGAGGGCGAGCGCCAAGGCACCGAGGGAGACGGCAAGGACGCCGAGCGGGAATCGATTGGTTCGGAGGAATCGCATGGTTTGAATAGCTCGCGACGCTTAAACACCGCAGCGCCACTAAGCCCGGCTCGAGCCGGGCTTTATGGGAGGTTGCGGGTCAGATGGGCTGGAGAACCGCCTTTTTCGGCAGCTGGGCCCCCTTGCGAGCCCGGTGCAGAACGTGGCGGGTCCAATCGTCCCCCTTCAGCTTGATATCAACCATTTTTCCGTTCGCCAGGCCCTTGCCCTCGAAAGGAGCGTCAGCCGTATGCAGGAGCGCGGAGAGCTTGTCGTTGCCCAGCACCATGAGGATGACACCCATTCCACCGGCGGGCAGCGTCTTGACTTCGGCCAGCGGGAAGGCGAGCATCCGCCCGTCCGTTGAACCGCAGACCACGAACCCTGTGTCGTCTTGCGGAATTGCGACTGGTGGCATCGGCGCCTCCCCGTCGGCGAGTTTCAGGAACACCTTGCCGGCCTTCTGGCGCGAGGCGAGGCTCTTGAGCGGTGCAACGTAGCCATTGCCAAGCGCACCAGCGAAGATGAAGCGGTCGTCGTCGGCACCAGCCAGCATCGTGACAACCCGTGCGCCGGCCTGCAGGTCAATGGAGGCCGAGAGAGGGGCACCCTCGCCGCGGCCGTTCGGAACGCCTCCTGCCGGCAGGCTGTAGGCGCGGCCGTTCGAGTCGAGCAAGTAAAGCGTCGAAACCGTGCGGGTCTTGACCATCGCGAGAACCGAATCGCCCTGCTTGAGCACATAGGCCTCCGGCGGCACGTCGTGCCCCTTGTAGGCCTTGAGCCAGAGGTTGCGGGACAGAACGACCGTGATTTCCTCATCCGGCAGGTTCACCGTCGAGGAAACGCCTGCCTCTGCGCGTGCAGCGGGCTGCAGCAGGGTCCGGCGGTCGTCGCCGTACTTCGCAGCGTCGGCCTTGATTTCAGAGATGACCATGCGGCGCATTGCCGGGTCGGACGCCAACAGCGCCTCGAGCCGCGTGCGTTCCTTGCGGAGCTCGTCCAGCTCGCTCTCCAGCTTGAAACCTTCCAGCTTGTTGAGCTGCCGCAAGCGCATCTCCAGGATGTCCGTGGTCTGGATGTCACTCAGGCCAAGCTCCGCCTTCAGTTGAGCCGCCGGGTCGTCCGCTTCTCGGATGATTTTGATGACACGGTCCAGACTCACGAAGACCACCATGCGGCCCTCGAGGATGTGAATACGCTTGTTCGCTCCGTCCAGTTGGAACTGCGTGCGCCGGCGCACGGTGGTCATCCGGAACTCGGCCCACTCCTTCAGGAGTGCATCGATACCCTTCGTCTGAGGCCGGTTGTCGATGCCGATGACGGTCATGTTCACGGTCACCGACGCCTCGAGGCTGGTGTTGGCCAGGAGGAAGGCCATCATCTGTTCCTGGTCGACCTTCGAGTTCTTCGGCTCAATCACCAGGCGTACGGGTGCCAGCTTGCCCGACTCGTCGCGAACCGTGTCCAGGAAGTCAAGCGCGACCTGTTTCAGGTTGGCCTGGCGCTGGTCGATGGTCTTTTTGCCGGCCTTGGGTTGCGGGTTGGTAAGGGTCTCGATTTCCTCCATGATTGTCTTCACCGAGACCTGGTAGGGGAGCTGCGAGACGATGACCTGCCACTGCCCACGTGCCAGGTCCTCTCGACTCCACACGGCACGGCAACGCAGGCTTCCGCGACCGGAGGTGTATGCGGCCTCGATGTCTGCGGCGGAACTGATGACTTGCGCCCCGTCCGGAAAGTCCGGGCCCGGGATGAGCTTCAGAATCTCCGAGACTGTGACGTCCGGATTCTCGATGACCGCCACTGCTGCGTTGGCGACCTCTCGCAGATTGTGCGGGAGGATGTCGTTGGCCAGGCCAACCGCAACGCCCTTGGACCCGTTCAGCAAAGTGAATGGGAGGCGGGCAGGTGTTGGCGCCGATGGAATATTGACCAGCTGTGCCGGTTGAATTTTGACCAGGGGCTAAGGCTGCCTCCGCAGGAGGTCAGCTGTGGATAACTATAGAGACGTTCCTGGTTTCTCGCTCCCTTCATTCAAGGGTTGACTGGCTGAAGTCTTGCGCTCCTGCTCCCTGGACTTGATGCGGCCCTTGGCCTCCTTGGAGCTGTGGCGGAAGCGGTAGGACTCGTTTCCGGTCTCGATGATGTGGCAGTGGTGCGTCAACCGATCGAGCAGCGCGGTGGTCATCTTGGCGTCCCCGAACACGCTGGACCATTCCGCGAAGGTCAGGTTGGTCGTGATCATCACGCTGGTGTGCTCGTAGAGCTTGGACAGCAGGTGGAACAGCAAGGCACCACCGGACTGGCTGAACGGCAAGTAGCCCAGTTCGTCCAGAACCACCAGGTCCATGCGCACCAAACTCATGGCAATGCGGCCTGCGCGACCTTGGGCTTTCTCCTGCTCCAGCGCGTTGACCAGATCCACCGTGGAGTAGAACCGCACCCGCTTGGCGTGCCGGCTCAACCCGGCAATGCCCAGTGCGGTGGCCAGGTGCGTCTTGCCCGTGCCAGGCCCACCGATCAGCACAGCGTTCTGCGCATCGTCGGTGAAGGACAGGTCTGAGAGTTTCTGGATCAGCGCCTTGTCCACCTGCGACACCTCGAAGTTGAACCCGGCCAAGTCGCGGTGCATGGGGAAGCGGGCCGACTTCATCTGGTGCGCAATCGAGCGCATCGCCCGGTCCGCATCTTCGGCTTGCAGCAGATGCTCCACCAGCCAGCGTGAGGCATCCAGCGTCGAGTCCCCACCTTGCTCGACCAGATCCGCCCAGGCCACGGCCATGCCGTTCAACCTCAATGCCTTGAGCTGCGCGTGAACATCCCGTGTCGTATCACGCATGACGCACCTCCTGATCATCCAGGTGGGTGGGACGCAGCCGGTCGTACCGCGCTGTGTCGGCCTTGGGCGCCAAGGTCAATTGCAGCGCGGTCTCGGCCTGCATTGGGGTCACCGGGTTGTTCAACCGCGCCAGCACATTGCGAACGTGCTCCACGCTGATGCTGCCGCTGGGGCCATGCCTTCGAGCACCAGCTCTACAGCCACCAGCACCGCCTCCAAACCCGCCTGCGGAACCACCGCCAGCACCTGCGCCATGACCCGGTCACCTCCGGCGTGGCGCAACAAAGACTGCCGCAGCCGCAGCAGCGCAGGCGGCAGATCCAGGAAGGGTGTTCCATTGCGAAGCGCACCCGGCTTGCGCTGCACCAGGTCGATGTAGTGCTGCCAGTCAAAGACGGTCTGTCCACTGCCCGAGAGCCGGGCGTGGCTGGCCACCACCGCATCCATGGCAGCCACCTCCACCCGCTCCGGATACACCCGGGTGCTCACGATGTGACCCGCCCATTCACACGGCACCGAGTAACGGTTGCGGGCGGCCACCACCAGGCAGGTGCTGCTTACCCGGGCCAGGCGCTCCACATAACCATCAAAGAGCGTCGGCATGGACATGAGGTGGCCCCTCTCCAACTCCAGCATCTCACCCACGGTGAACTGTCGATGGATCGGGTGCGACGTGTCGGCCCACACCGAGCGGCAACGCTCTGCCAGCCAGGCATTGAGTTCGATGAATGAGCCGAAGCGCCGGGTGCTCGCCTCGATCCAGATACGCCGGCGGCTGTCCTGCACGTTCTTCTCCACCACCCCTTTCTCCCAACCCGAGGCCACGTTGCAGAAGTCCGGGTCGAACAGGTAGTGGCTGCACATGGCCGCAAAGCGCGCGTTGACGATGCGCCCCTTGCCCCGCTTGACCTTGTCCACCGCGGTCTTCATGTTGTCGTAGATGCCCCGCCGCGCCACCCCGCCAAGCGCCTGGAACGAGCGCGTGTGCGCGTCAAACAGCATCTCGTGCCCCTGGCTGGGATACGCCACCAGCCAGAACGCTCGGCTGGCACACAGCTTCAAATGCGCGACCTGCACGTTGTAGAACACGCCGCCCACCACCATCGCCTCATCGCTCCAGTCAAACTGGAACGCCTCGCCCAACTCAAAGCTCAAGGGCACGAACGCCTTGGCCGGACTGCTGTCAGAGCGCGTGCGCCACGCCCGGATGAAGTCCGTGACCGCGCTGTAGCCACCGCGGTAACCCTGCGCCTGGATCTGGGAGAACAGTGCCCTTGCAGAACGCCGGCTTTGCTTGGGCCGGTGCGCATCGGCCGCCAGCGCCTGGTGCAGCGTGCCCTCGAACGCCGTGAGCTTGCGCTCAACGACGCGTCGCTCGTACTTCGGAGGCTCATGGCCGGGGCCTTGAGCCATTTCTTGACCGTGTTTCGGGCCAAGCCGGTTCGCTTGGAAATCTCGCTCAGGGAGAGTTGGTCGCGCAGCTTCATGCGCCTGACCTTGCCAATCATGTCCATGGTGATCACCTAATTTCCCTGCTGAAAGTTTCAGCAGGTCAGTGGAACACCCTGGTCAATTTTCAGTAGGCACTTCGACCTCTAGATGGTCAGTTTTCGGTCGGCGTCAACAAATCAGGGCCCTGGCGAGCGTCCGTGAAGCGCACCTCGAGCCCTGGAAGCAAGACCGCCTTAGTCTTGAGCAGTTCGCGCAGAACCTTGACTGGCAGCTCGGCCGATGTGAAGTACTTCGGATTGGGCTTCAGCGTGATTGTCGTGCCCGTCCCCTCTTCCTTCCCGACCATATAGAGTGGCTTCACCACGTCGCCGTCGGCAAAAGAAATCTCGTGGCGCTTTCCGTCACGAACCACTGAGGCGGTCAGGGACTCACAAAGTGCGTTGGTGACCGAGACGCCCACGCCGTGGAGACCGCCGGCGTAGCTGTATGCGCCCCCGGAGGTCTTGTCGAACTTGCCGCCAGAGTACAGGACGGTGAAGATGGCCTGGACGACCGGAATCTTCTTCTCCGGGTGCAGACCGACAGGGATGCCGCGACCGTTGTCCGCCACGCGCACGAAGCCCTCCGGCAGCAGTTCAACACTCACCGTCTTCGCGTAGCCAGCGATGGCCTCGTCGATTGCGTTGTCGATGCACTCCTGCACGATGTGCAAGGGGTCTTCGGTGCGGGTGAACTGGCTTGGACGAAGCTTGACCGGCTCGAGGCCCTCTAAAATTTTTATTGCGGATTCGTTGTACTGACGTTGCGTCATAGGCGATGTGGGCGCGAGATTGGATTTACATTATAGCATGCGGCCCTAAAATCGTTATGAGGCGCTGCCGCGTATAAACCGAAATCCCTATAGGTTGCTTCGCACGGCACGTTCGGCCACCTTACTCCAGGCCGGCGATTCCCCTCGTCTATCGAGCGCCTCTGTTCGACCTACGAGGCGAATGGCCCTTCGGGCCATCGGGCCGCCACTTTGCTGGCGCCCTGCCCTGCCGTCCCGCGTTGCCTAAACGCAGGAGTTACATCTGTTTTAGAAGGCAATCATGAAGTCAATCAAACTGACGTTTCACGTCGGAATGCTCGCTCTCGCGCTCGTTCTATGTCTCGCCAACGCGCCAGTGCACAGCACATTTGTCGCAACTGAGGTGTTCCCGACCGCCCTGGTCGAAGTAAGGGCTCAGGAGGCTAAGCGCGTGGCCGCGGTGGCTGCGGAGCAGCAAGTGCTCGTAGACCACCTGGCGTCGAAGTACAAGAAGCCTGAAGGGCTCGTAAAGCGCATCGTCTCCAGTGCCTACTCCGAGGCGGTCAAAGTCGGCATGTCCCCGCTGCTGATTCTGGCCATCGCCATGAAGGAGTCGAGCCTCGACCCGGCGGCAAGAAGCGGATACGGCGCCGTGGGCCTGATGCAAGTCGTGCCTCGCTTCCACATGGAAAAGATGCGCTCCAAGCAAGACCCTGAGGTCCTCTTGCGCTCGCCGGAGGTCAATATCCGCGTCGGAACCACCATCCTGGCGGAATACCACGCGCAGCAACGCGGGTCGCTCACGTCGACCCTGGCAAAGTACTCAGGCAAGGCCCGCGGCTATGCAGAACGTGTTTTCCACTTCCGCAAGGAGCTGGAGACCGTGAAGAACCGCAAGCCTCTGCTCGACGCCTAGCCCGCGCTCATTCATCCGCTCGGCCCGACTCACGTCCGGCCGAGCTTCTTTTTGTGGTCGGCGCTAAAGCAGGTTGCCGGATGGCAGTTCCCTACACTGTGTCTCAACAGGCCACATCAAATCAACGAATATATGACTGAAACGACTTCACCCGCAGTGGCTGCGAAGCCCCACCCAATGCAGCAGTTTCACGACATGCTGTCGCGCATTCTCGACGAAGGCGTCCTGCGGCCAAACCGCACGGGCATCGACACGCTGTTCGTGCCCAGCGTCACATTGAAATTCGACATGGCGGATGGCTTCCCCGCAATTACCACCAAGAAGCTCGCGTGGAAAACTGCGAAGGGCGAACTGTTTGGTTTCTTCCGAGGTTTTACGAGCGCTGCTCAATTCAGGGAGCTCGGATGCAAAGTGTGGGACGGCAATGCCAATATCACGCCATCGTGGCTAGCAAACAAGCACAGAACTGGCGAAGACGATATTGGGCGTTCATACCCAAAACAATGGACCGATTGCCGGGATTGGCGGGAGGTCAATTCGCAAAAGGAATGCGACGAGCTGATAGCGCTTGGCTACGAGGTTCGTGCCCATGACGCCGCTCGCAACGTCTGGGTGATGCGTCGGGGAATCAACCAGTTGGAGGTGGCGCTCAAAGCCATCATGACCAATCCGACGGACCGCCGCATAATAATAAATGGCTGGCGACCGGACGAGCATGACCAGACATCAATTCCCGTCTGCCACGTTCTTTATCAATTCTTGGTCGACACGGAAAGCAACACGCTGCACATGTGCTTTTTTCAGCGAAGTTTTGACACCGCATTGGCCTTTAATTTAGTAATTGGCGCACTGCTTCTGGAAATCATGGCGCGGCTCTCTGGACGTAAAGCGGGGACCATGACCCAATTTATCGGTGACGCCCACATTTATGTGCCGCATATTCCGGGCGTCAAGGAGCTGCTGTCCCGCGAACACTTTCCCCAGCCAACCTTGGACTTGGGCAATATCCCGAGGCTGAACTCAGTCGATGAAATTCCTGGCGTGTTTGCGCGCTTGGACCCCGAGGATGTCAAGTTGGTCGGCTATCAGTGCCATCCTGCAATCAAGCTCGATATGGCCGCGTAAGCCACCATCCCTGCCGTCATTCACGCAAAAGCCCCTCCACGAGGGGCTTTTTTCTTTCCGGGCCGTCCAAAGGTAAGCCCATCTGCTCGGCCACCGTGCCCTAGCTCACAAGGACATGGCGTCCTGCCGAACTTGGCCCAAAAGGCCCAGAAGCAGTTGCTGCGTCGCGTCCGAGATGGCGCCGGCGCCGAAAATCTGCGTCAGGTCACCATGCAGGATGGAGGCGTCGTCAGTGCGCTCCGCATCAACATCTGCCTTCGCCTCTTCCGTGATGAGCGCCGCGAACTTACTGGTGCTCGGCAGGGCCGCAACTGCCGCGTTGGCGTCAGAAGGGGCAACCTGCAGACCGGTGAGGTCAAAGAGGTCAGTCCCGTGCTTGAGTTCGATGCCGGTGAGTTCGGCGCCATTTCCCGTGCCCGGCGACCACAGCCACACCTTCGGCACGTGATGTGCCAGGTCGACGGAGAGGGGTTCGATGTTCCCCGGGTTGTGCCAAGTGGTGGCGCCAGCAATCACGCTGGGCTTCGTGTCGTGCATATGGCCGTTCACGACCATCATGACGCCGTCAACAGGGTCGATTGGCAGCGAGCCTGGGTAGGCGCCATCGAAGGCCAAGTCGTGGTGCGTGATGAGCACAGCGGTGCCCTCCCCTTCCGGAACACTCCGTGGAATGGCCGAGCCGTAAGGTGCCGCAAAGAGCCGCACAGGTTGGCCCGCGACATCGAATGTGCCGACAAGTCCGGCCGTTTCCAGCACGTGCACGGCGCCGGCCTGCGCCAGCAAGTACAGCGCATCGCTCTCGGTCAACGAGGTTTCTTCCTTGTCGTGGTTGCCTTCCAGCGTGAGCGGCGGCACCGGGAAGCGCTTCAAGACGGTCATCAGGCGGTTGAGCATGCGCAGGTTGTTGTCATCGCTGCGATGCAGCAGGTCGCCCAGGATGACCGGCAGCAGGCCATAGTCGTCACAGATTTCGGCGCATTCCTCGAGTTTCGCGAGGACGGATGCCAGATAGTCATCCTTGCGGCGCCCAGGTCGCTTGGAGGTAACATGAGGGTCACCTATGAACAGGATGCCGTTGAAGCTGCGTTGCTCAGTGGGCGTGATGTGCATGGTCTGTTCCTGTGTGGGTGGCCAGGTGCGAATCGCACAGCGGGCAGACACCCAGGGCTTGTTTTAGGCTTTCGAACTCGTCGCGAGCGGTGGTTTCTTCGGCGGTCGCCTTAGCAACTTCGGCCACAGCAGCAGCCAACCGGCTTTCGGTCTCCGAGATGGTCTCGATGGCGCGGTGCATGCCGCTGAAGTCCTTGAGCGTCGGCAGCGCAGGCAGCTCGGGCAGCGACTCCATGGCGGCAAGCTTCGCGATGCTGCCTGTGAGCCGCACGCCCAGTGCCGCGATAGAGGCGGTGTCCGTCAAAACGGGTAGCTCCGGGAGCGTAGGAACCTGAATCTTCTCGAGCAGGTATTGGCCACGTTCGATGGTGTCCAAAAGCGTCTTTGCCCTCGACATGTCAGCAAGGTCGGGCAGGTCTGCCATTTCCGGCACCTTGAGGGTGTTCACCAGGAATTGGCTACGCTCGATGGCGTCGGCCAGGGCCTTGCGCTTGGCCGTGTCAACAAGCGTCGGGAGCTCGGGGAGACCGTCAAGAGCCGACAATTCCTGCTGAGCGATAGACAGCTTCGAGGCGGCCTCTTCGATGCGGCCAAGAAGGGAGGAAATGCGCTCGCGCTTCGCAAGGTAGTCGGCCAGCTCGTTGGCCGTCGCAGACAGCGCATCCAGCTTCTCGACCAGGCCGGGCACCGGCGTCATCCGGTCCAGGTTGAACGTGAGCCGGGTGAGCTCGAGCTCGCCACGCTTGACGGTCTCGCCGTCCGAGGTCCGGATGCCCTCATAGAGGCGCATCAGCGCCTTGTGGTGGCCGGATTCACGACCGAGCGAAAGGATTTGAGCGCGCCGGGAAGCCGTCTCGTTGAGGAGGAAGACCGGGTTCTTCTGGCTACCGATTTGAATGTCCAGGTCGTCCGGCTTCGTAACCCGAAGAACTTCCGTCACCCACTCAGGCGCAGTGTTCCGGGCCTTGGGGCGACCCTCGTGGAGAAGTTCGGTGCCCTGGTACAGGCGGTACATGACGGCGGGAGAGCGCTTGGTAGAGCGCACCCACTCGATGCGTTGCCCCTTTTCCAGGTGCAGGATGACACGCGCCTCATCACAGCCATGGCGCACCATCGAATCGTCCGACTCGCCATAGGCCACTGCCTTCAGCGAGCTTGTGATGGCGGTGGACTTGCCGAGGTTGTTCCCGCCGACCAGAGCGGTAGCGCCCGGGAAGCACGGGATGGTCGTGTGCACGTGCGCGCGAAAGTTGAAAAGCTCGATGGCCCGGATTCCCGGGACCTCATCGTTCTCCCATTGGTGCTTGACGATGCTGTTCACATCGGCAGCCGGATTGCCATCGGCACCGCGAACGAGCCGGACAACGTTCACCAGGCCGGAATACGACTCCGGCTTGTCGAAATGGGAGACGAAAAAGGTCTGCACCTTTGCGGATTCAGCAACCTGGGCTAGGACTCGGATGAACGCCGGAATGCGCTCCGGCTGAATCCAGCAGTCTGGTTCATCCAAGACCATCAGGCCGCGGTTCTTGGTGCGGGTGAGCGCCGCAAAGCGGAGGCCGGCGCTGACGACATTGGTGACCGCGCCGCCATTCCCATCAAGGATGTCTTCCAGATGGCCGTTCTTCTCCAGGGCCACGTCGAGCCAGGTCGTGTTGTCCCGGTACTTCGGCAGCAGACGGATGCTGCCCTCGTCAGGCATGACATCTTGAAGGATTGCGGTGAGCAGCCGGTCGAACGTTCCCACGCTGCGCTCGTGAGCCTTCGTTTGAAGCGCCTCGAAGACGCGCTTGACCTCGTCCCCCAGACCTTGACGGGCCTTCGCCGCGGCGACCGACTCAAGCAATTCAGCCTTGCGAGCAGCTTGTGCGGTCAGCACGCCGTTGAGTTGAGCGGCGCGCAGGCTGGTACCCTGGACCCGTTGGCGGAGTTCTGGCGCGTTCAATGTCATCGAGGGCACCCTTAATCAGCGCGTCGTGGCAGTCAGGCGTTCAATGTCAGCAAGTCGCTGGTCGATTTCGTCCAGAGCCTGGACGGTGGCAATGATTTTCTTGTCGTTCTCTTCCACGCCGTTTGCGTAGAGTTCGCGAAGCTTCCCGACGTCGTCCGTGCCGAGCAGCTGCTTCGCCTCCGTGCGGGCGCGCTCCAGATTCGCCGCCTCGGCGTCGCGACGTTCCTCGACGCGCGCTCGGCGCTGCTGGAGGGCGGCGTGGCGCTTCTTCTGGGCTTCAAAGATTTCGAGAGAGGTTTGTGCGGTCATCAGTGAAAAGTGGTCTTTGTTTTGCAGGAGGCGAAGGCAACGGCTGGTCAGGTCGCGAAGCGAGAGAAGCTCATCTCTTGGCGGACGGTAGCCATTTGCGAGCGCATCAGCTCAAGCCGCATCTTTCCCATGTCGTATCGGACCCGGGTGATATCGGAGTACTCGCGCGCTTGAACCATCAGGTCCAGGTGCTGCTCGTAGCGCTCATCGGCAAGCGCCGATTGCTCGGCTGACGAAACGGACACCGACTTCGCTCGCTCGCCGGCGGCACCGCTCCGCAACCCGTTGTTCATGTACTCGCGGGTCAGCTTGGCCAGTAGTGTTTTTCTGGTCTCTTCGAGCGACGAAGCGGAGGAATTGGCCTTCGCCCAGTCCTCGCCGAGTTCTCGAACCGTCTCGACGAGGGTGTCGGGGTCGAACCGCTTGAGGACGGCGTGCAGTTCCTGGTTCTGGCTGTTGTTCATTTTAGGTTTCTGAAGGAGAGACGTGATTATAGCTAAATCGTAACTAGGCGTCAATGCGTTTTAGAGACGGCGTGGCCAAGATGACGGTGGAGTTCCACGCGCAGCGTGGCGATGTCCGGCTTCTTCCGCGACCAGAACCGAACCGTCCGGAGGCCGCAGCGAGCGACGAGGGAGTCACGGGTCCGGTCTTTTGAGAAGTCGTGCATCCGGTCGTCTAGCTCCACGACCAGCAAAGGCTGAAAGTGTTTTGGGTCGCAGACCACGAAGTCGATGATTTTAGAGGCGTAGCTTTCGCGCACCGCCCAGTAGTCCGGGTGCTCCGGGGTGAGCGTAGTGGCCATCACAGCGCCCATGGACACCTGGGGAAGAACCTGGAACTCCGAGCCAAGCGCACGCTGCAGTTTTCGGAAGAAATCGACTTCGTTCCCCGTCAGAAGCGGCCGGCGGGTAAAGCCATGGCGCCCCACACGAAGTTCGCGAGTGGCCAGGTGTCGGCGGTAGCCGACCGCGACCAACGCGCCGAGGGCCAACGCGAGCAAGATTCCGACAAAAACGCCAAAGTGCATAAAACGTGTTCTCTACTTAAAGTCTTTCTCTCGAGTTAGACTTCATCAAAATACAAAGAAAAGAAGAACTTAGTATTTGATAGAGCCTTACGCGGGACCAACGGCCCTCACGGGAGAGGCTGGCTTTCTTGGAGTTCTGCGCGAGAATGGCGTGCATTTTAGCACGTATGGCTAAAACTCGGAAGCCATACCGTTGCTGGCTGAAACAGGTCTGCCGGTTCGCGCTGCGCTATACGGCGTAGACCAATTTCCACTCAAGGACACCCATGGACATCGAAGAACGAAGGTTTCCACCTTCCACCGTGCTGAAGCTCATCCGCTCCGGCATGAGCCCAGTGCTCGCCCGCGTCCTAGCGTCGCGGGGCATTACCGACACCGCTGAGGTGTCGACCGGCCTAAGCGCGCTCATCCCCTACTCCCAACTCCTGGGTGCCGAAGCATTGGCCAAAGTGCTTGCTGACGCAATCGTGGAGAAGAAGCGTTTGCTCATCGTCGCCGACTATGACGCGGACGGGGCCACCGCGTGCTCGGTGGGCGTTCGCGCACTGCGGGCGTTCGGCGCAAACGTCGGCTTCATCATCCCGAACCGAATCGAGCACGGGTACGGCCTCACGCCTGCCATCGCCCGGATTGCCTGTTCGGCTGAACCAAAGCCTGACTACCTGGTGACGGTGGACAATGGCATCGCATCCCACGCGGGCATCGAGGAAGCCAATCGCCTCGGCGTTCCAGTGCTGGTCACCGACCACCATCTGCCGGGCGAGACCCATCCGGATGCCCTGTGCATCGTGAATCCGAACCAGCACGGCTGCCCTTTCCCCTCCAAGGCCCTCGCGGGCTGCGGGGTGATGTGGTACGTAATGTGGGCGCTGCAGGACGAACTCCTCGAGCGCGGTATCGTTTCGGCGGACCCGGAATTCTCGGTCGACTCGCTGCTCCCCATCGTCGCCATCGGAACGGTGGCGGACGTGGTGGCGCTGGACACGAACAATCGCATTCTGGTGAACGAAGGGCTGCTTCGCGTTCGCGCCGGCCACTCGTTCCCCGGCGTTGATTTCCTGGCAAAAGTCTCCGGCAAGGACCCGCGCATGCTGGCTACCAGTGACATCGCTTTCGGCATCGGCCCGCGTATCAACGCGGCCGGGCGCCTGGAGTCGATGGACGCCGGCGTCGAATGCTTGACCACAGATTCTGTGGCACGAGCCCAGGCGCTGGCGGAGGAGCTGCACGGAATCAACGACCGCCGCAAGGCAATCGAAGGGGACATGACGGACGAAGCCGTTCGCCGCCTTCTCACGGACGTCCGCGCGGACCGCTATACGGCCGTCCTGCACGCCGAGGACTGGCATCAAGGCGTCATCGGAATCGTCGCTGGCCGACTCAAGGAACGTATCTGGCGCCCCACGTTCATCCTCGCCTCAGGCAAGGACGGTGAGCTCAAGGGGTCCGGCCGTTCAATCCCCGGCTTCCACCTGCGCGACGCGCTCGACCTGGTCGACCGTCGGCATCCGGGCCTCCTCCCGAAGTTCGGGGGGCACGCGATGGCAGCTGGCGTGACAGTACGCGCCGGCGGCCTGGCTGAGTTTGCAGAGGCCTTCGAAAAGGTTGCGCGAGAAATGTTGACCGCCGCTGACCTCCAGCAAACCCTGCTGGTGGATGGTGCGCTCGAGGCGAACGAGATGAGCCTCGAAACGGTCGCGATTCTCAAGGAGCAAGTATGGGGCCAGGCATTCCCGGAACCCACCTTCTACGACGCGTTCCAGGTCCTCGACGCTCGCTCCATCGGTGGCGGCAAGCACATGAGCATGTTGCTCCAAAAGGACGGCCGAAAGTTTCGCGCTGTGAAATTTCGCCATACTGACGCGCCGCCGCAAAAGGGCTCGGAGCTCAAGCTGGCATACAAGCTCGATGCCAACAGCTTCAACGACGAAACCAACGTCCAGCTGCTGGTTGAGACCTTCGGTTAACCGTCATTCTTCTTCTGCCACGTTCCCAATCTTGGGCCGGCGGCTACCGAGGCTCCTCCCTTCTGGGACGGGGCCTCTTTTTTTAGGAACGCCGCCGGAGCCTGGCTGGGCACAACTTCCGCCGCTATTTTGTCGACGAAATTCAACATGCGCGCTGAACCTCTATAGGCTCAATCATGCGTTTAGCTGGTATCCTCTCCACCGAATTTCACCAAGCGCACGAAGGACACGAGGCTCAGGCATCCATGAAGAAGACCCGCATCATCGTCACCGCAAATCAGAAAGGTGGCGCCGGTAAGACCACGGTCGCGATGTGCCTGGCTGACGCCCTCAGCCGTAAAGGACTTTACGTCGTTACGGTTGACGCAGACCCGCAAGCGACTGCCTTCAAGTGGGAGTCACGTCCCTCCTCGTCCTTCCCTCGATTCCCTGTTCGCGTAGAGAAGCGGTCGGGCTTCAGCCCGCTGGAGTTCCTGCAAGCCCTGAATCAGCTCAACGAGGAGCAGAAGCGGGCGACCGGTGAAGATTTCGACTTCATCGTCATCGACACGCCACCAAACCTGGCAAGTAGCGACCTTGAGGCGGCCCTGTTTGTAGCAGACCAGGTCGTTGTTCCCGCAAAGCCGAATGGCATGTTCGTCGACGCGCTTGAGGAGCTCTTCCCTTTGTTTGCAGAAATCAACGAGCTGCGGGCCACTCACGGTCGTCCGAGACTGGATGTGCGCTTGCTGGTGAACTTCATGCAGGCCCATCGGCGGACCAACGTAAGCCTCGTTACGGTTTTACGGGAGAGCGTGGCGAAGTGGAGCAAGCTGCGTCAAGTGCGGGCTAAAGTGCTAGCGACGCAGCTCAAGCAGTTGAGCGCGTTTGAGAACGCCCCAAATTACCGGACAAGCTTGTACCGCATCCCTGGTTCCAGGGCCGCGCGTGAAGAAGTCGACCAACTCCTCGAGGAGCTCCTCTGATGGCTAAAGCTCTCCCCGACCTGGCCAAGGAATCGTTCGGGCTTGCCGCGGCGGCCGCATCTACTCCGCGCCGGAAGTATTCCAACGGCCTGGCGCAACTCGACCAAGCGCTTCGCCGCGGCCTGGGCGCGGTCGCGGCTGGTTCTGGCGGGTATGCCGAGTTCATCGAAGGGGTTCGGTACCCTGTTGGCGCCCGTGTCGCGATGCCGCTCTCCCTGGTGGTGGAGCATCCCGAAAACCCCCGTGTCTACTTTGACGCTGCGGAGCAGGCAGAACTGGAGGCGTCGCTGTCCGCCATCGGCCAGCAGGAAGCGGCCAAAGTCTTCTACGACGAGAAGCAGCAACGGTTCGTCCTGAAGGCCGGCCACCGCCGCTGTCGCGGGCTCGCGAACCTCGGTCATCCGACAATCCTGGTTGAAGTCGTTGAGCACAAAGCGGGGCTGCAGT
The DNA here is from genome assembly GCF_901827185.1 of Variovorax sp. PBL-E5. Lineage (NCBI taxonomy): Bacteria > Pseudomonadati > Pseudomonadota > Betaproteobacteria > Burkholderiales > Comamonadaceae > Variovorax > Variovorax sp. PBL-E5. The sequence continues at coordinate 798,462 of NZ_LR594672.1, forward strand.
TCTTCAGGGAGGCCCGGGACATGAATGCCCAGGCCAAGGGTCAGCACCACTTGGACGATGCCGTGAGGTTCCCGGAGCAGATGAAGGCCCACCGCATGGACGGCAAGTCGTTCGCAAAGGCGATGGGGCTGAGCGAATCGGAGGTGTCCAAGCGGGTCAAGATTGGGACGCTCCCCCGGGAAATCCTCGACGAGCTCGCATCGACGGTGGGGGCGTTTGGTGTGGACGCGTGCTACTGGTTGGCGGTCATTGCCGACCGCTACGAGGATAAGGGCCTCGACCTCGTGCGAAAGCTGGTCCCGCAAATCCGCGCGCGAAGGGTGTCGAACCGGCGGCTGCAGGAAATCGCAAAAGGTTCTCAGGCTGGTGACATGCCGGCCGAGCAAAGCAAGCGGCAGTCGCCGGAACGACGCTGCGAACTCAAGGGTGCGGGCAACGGAGTGCTGAAGGCGTTTCCGAATCGCCTCGAATTCAGCCTGGTAGACGTGGAGCCGTCGATGCGCGACCAACTCTTTGACCGACTGGAAAAGCTCTTCAAGGCAGAAGGCCTGCTTGGCGGGGCCGGGAGCAAGCCAACTGCCGCAGGCACCCGCGCACCGGCTTCACAGTCGACCTCCCGCGGGCCAAAGGCCTCGCAAGGGACGAGGGGCGGCAAGGCGCCGCAGGCTCCGCGCCGGAAAGCTAGCGCTAAGTAGCGCCCTCCCCTGCTCCAGACATCGGGATTTTGTCGCCAAAATCGCGGTATTCAGGGGTAGGCTGCAGGGCCGTAAATCCGCTTACGGCCTTTACACAATCCGGTGCGGCCCTCGGTCGGTCAGGTGCCCACGCCGATTTTGTCGACGAAATCAGGCCGTCCTGAACTCGACCAGGCCCCGTTGGGCACCCCAATGCAGCAGGTCATCCGAGTCCAGAGCCTTCCAGCCCTTGTCCCGGATGTACCAGCGCAGGAAGGTGTCCCGCAAAAACATTGGAAGTTTCGCCTCCGAGCTGACGTCCTTGCGGCGGAATTCGCGCCAGGCCCGTTGCAGGGGCGTCTTAAGGTCTTCAAGAACGTCACGCTCGAAACACTCGTACTCTGCTCGACGCATCTGAGCAGTACTCTCATTCAGCAACGCCTCTGCGTCGTTCAAAAGTGACTCTTCGTGCCTCTTGCGGAGCACCGCCAGGTTGTTCTTAGTCGTCGTGTCGGCCGTCTGCAAGGGCTTGCCGATGGCTTTGACCTCGACGTCCAGGACGTCCTCCCTTGAGGGCGGCTGGGCCACAATGACTTTCCGCAAATAGTTTGCCGGGTTGGCGATGGGTTCGCTCAGTTTGCGGCGTTCCATGGCTTCAAGGCCGGCCCCCATGCGTGGCCCGTACTTTTCGTAGATTCCCTCAGCTTCGTGTTGCGAGATACCCAGGTGGATGGCTCGTGCAATGAGGGTGAGGTCCTCCGTCGGCATCTCGAGTCCGTCCTTAGTCCCGAGCTTTGCTGACCTTCCTTGTCGCTTCGGCTGGACGATGAAGCGGATGAATTCAACTCGGCGGCCGAGGCGTTGCTCATGGATGGCAATGGTGAACGGAATCTGCGGCACGTTCGGGTCATTCACGTCCCGGAGCGCCGGCTTGAGAACGTCCCTCATGAATGTCTTGTACTCGAGCCCCTCCACTTGCCTGTCGGCGTTTCCGGTGAGCGGCACGACCCACTGGCGCCAGGGGAGCGCTTGGCTCTGGAATCCCTTGCCGTCGTTGAAGTACCGTTGCCCCAGTTCGTACAGGACGTGTGCTGCGTGAGTCGACATCTTTGGCCCGACGTCTAGAGCCACTTTTGCGTAGAACTCCGGCCGCAGCATCTTCTGTCTGAGGTCGGGGTCGAAGTCGTAGAGCAGAACCGGTACCTCTCCCACCCGCTTTTGAATCGTTGCGTGCGAGATAAGGGTGGCCGCCGACCACTTGTATTCCGGGCCAGAAAGCTTTGCCGATGCGTCCCCCCACTCGACGGTGGTGGTCATGAGCATCCGTAGGACCTCCGCCAGGTATGCGTTATTGACCTGCTCAAGCCTCGTGTTCTGCACGAACTGCGACAGCGGCATCTGGAAGCGTTCCCCGGGCGCGGGCAATGGGCTTGCCTGGGCATGCCTCAGGAGAACGTTGTGGAATCGCCGAGCCTGCAGCGTCAGCTTACCTTCCTTGGGCGTTACAAGAATCGCTTCTACTGGCTTACGTAGGTATCCGCCGTCGGGAGCGACGGTCTTGATGAACCGGTCGAGTTCCTTCCCTTCGGCTGCACTCCCTTTTCCAGCTGTATCGCTCGAACCCTTCTTAGCACGTCGTCTCGCGGGCCGCGGAGGTTCGCCATCCCCTGCCAGCAGGCTAGCCTGCAGCGGCCATACAGCTTGCGGTGAGGATGGGAGGGTGGTCATTGGCGTCGATTATGCCTTAACGGTGAGTTTTAAGGCTTTGCGTTCGCGTCTTCAGATGGACCGAGACATGACTGCTGTTTGACTTCTTCTGTTGAAGACTCCTGTTGAGCCGTTGAATTGTTTACTGTTGAAATTGCTGTGAGGAATCAACGTGTTAGCGTCAATCGGGTGAGCGCTTTTACGCTGATTGGGAGGCGTTTTCGGGCTCAGGGCTGTGGATATGCGGAGGGTGTCGGGGTTCGGTGAGCCCTTGTCCGCCTTGTGGTGTGTTGATTTGTTGGTCAGGTGAGCGTTTGTCGGCCGCCTGTGGATAACAAATCCACTCACCTTTAGGAGCCGTCGAACCCGCGCTCGGGAGCCAAAAACCGATACGAAAGATGCTGAACGAAGGCCAGGGTATCAGCAACGAGCGCTAGCTTACGGATGGTGCCAACCTCGACGGAGCCGAGCTTTGAGAGCTAAGCTGTTGTCAGGTGGGAGAGTTGGCGACCAGACCACCGAACGCAGGCCGGCAAAGGTGAGCTAATTTTTGGGAGACGGCGTAAACGTGCCGTTTTCGCGTGTCCTTCGTCAGTTTTTTGGTATTTCGCACGCAAGCGACAAAAGTGCTGGCAGAATCCGCTCGTCAACGCGACTGCGCATTTGTGGCGGTCACTAACAATCTAAGAGGATGCTT